>NZ_JAKRFV010000009.1:0-126694 GCF_022347945.1 Pseudoalteromonas sp. MM17-2
CACTCGCATTCTTGATGATAAGGAAACCTGCAATCAATGCTGTAATAAAATTCTTCGTAGGTCATTTAAACGCCGTACTTTCCTTGGCTACTTAACGCCGCACTCACCGGAATTTTAGGAGCAGAGCGAGTAAAATTTCCGAGTGCAGTGGTTTGTTATGTGATATTTCAACAGTGCCCATTATTCTCTGCAATAACGAAGAGAACTTAAATAGTGATGTATTTCTTTACTTCAAACTGCACCAAGTCATCTTGCATTTCCAAGTAATGTTTGAATTCATCATTAACAGAAATATGCCCCAAATCATCTATTTCAATATTTTTAATCTGGCCGTCTGATTCAAACTTTTTAATTATTGCTCCGCTTAAACCAAGTTTTGTTAAATCTGTGTTTCTTTTCTTCGCTGTACCATAAATGAAAATATCATAATCTGGTTCTGATACAACTCCACAGTCTTTTAAGAGGGAAACAAACTCATTCAGCTTATAAGAAATAAAGTCGCTTTCCATTTTTATCTTAACTAATGCTAGGTTTACTAGTTCCTTATGACTTTTGGTCGACAAGTCAATATACGTTTTGGTTCCACTAACTGAGCCATCCTTCGCAAGCTCTCCATAAGAACTTCCAATATAGAATATATTATTTCCAGTTTCAGATGCATTTGTGTAAAAATATTTAACAGTTGAATTTATATGCTCTTTTAATGTTGAAGCATGGATATTCTTCACAAACGAGCGATAGTAATTTCGAGCTTTTTCGTTCTGAAGCCGAGCGAATGATAAATCTTTTATTTCATTCTCTAGTCCAGATATAAAGATTAAGTATACCTTTTCAATTGGATCAAGTTTATCGCTGTCAGGATCTGTTTGCATAATTTCGACCCTATCCAAAACGGCGTCAAAAGTACTTTCAGAATCATAATATGCAGAGTGCAATCCTGATTCAAAAAACTGAGCTTTCATCCTATCAACTTTAGTCAGCGGAGATTTTGTAAGAAAATTCTCTCTTTCTATAATAGATAAGGCATTGCTTTTTCCTGTCATAGCAGAGTTAACAGCTTCGGGACTACTTGAGTTTTCAATTATGTGGTCATATCTTGATATATCAAAATTAAGCAAGGTCGGATTTTTAACTTCATCACTAAACTTACCAGATTTTAAAGTACCGATTTTAGGGGCCATGTTACTACTGGTTCTATTAAATTCTTCTGAGTTTACAAAGTGAACAGAAGGTTTTAGTTTAGTTAAACTAGGATTCTCTCCAGAAAACACTTCGTTGAGTCTATTTACCCTTCCTATTAAATTTGTCAGTTCCTTTGCGCCCAATGAATAAGTGTTTAAAATGTATAAGTTGTCAATGGGCAAATTTACTCCCTCTAGAATTACTGAGTTTGCGACAATGAAATTTAGCACACCTATTTTTCGAAAATTGAACTCTAGGTACTCTTTGATAAGATCAGGCAGCTTTCCGTGAATATACAAAACCCCCCTTTTAACAAGCTCAACACAATAAAAGTCTTCGTGTACATTTTTGGATATTGTAATAGCTAACTGCTCTAGTTCTTTATTTTCAGTGAAAGGTAATTTTTCAGCTAAGATTCCAGCGAATTTTTCTACTTTTCGCGGAGCCCTGAGATATAGAAAGTTATTTGACCTTTTGTTTTTATCTATGTAAGTCAACATATCTCGTTCAGATTTAACATCAAAGAAAACGTCTAAAAATCTGTTGTATTTGTATACCCTACCATCGAGCCGATATTCATTTATATCTGCTTCTTTAATGTTAAACTGGATCCGCTTGGTATCTATATTTTGCTGCTCTTCAAACTTTAGATTATCGCTATCACTAATTAACGGTGAAAAATAGAAGATTTTGGAGTTCTGTTTTCTAGCTCTTATTCTTCTAATAAGCCTACTAAGTAAAATACTTCTGGACGATGACTCAAATAAATTGTGTGCCTCGTCCACAAGTAAAGCATCGACCTTCATGTTCTCTTCACTCTTTAAAAGCCTAAGTGCACGCTCTTGAGTGAAAATGGCTATAAAATTACTCTCTCCACCATACATTTCATCATGGAATATAACTTTCCTATTTGTAAATGTAGAATTAATTAGCTTATATGTTTGAGTAAGCAATGATTTAGTGGGAACGATAATGAAAATCTTATCTAATTCTAACTCTGAGATTAGCTCGACCATCATTGAACTTTTTCCAAATGACGTAGGAGCTATGTAGCAGTTATCTCTTTCTTCACTTTCAACTAACTGATTTCTGAACCTTCTCTGCTCTAGAGTCTCAGTTATTTTTTTATACTCAAACTTACTTAATCCGTTGTTGACAAAGTAATGGTGCAGCCTTTCTTCATCGATCATACCATTTTCAAGAACATACTTTGAAATTGGGTAAAACCCTAAATTCGTACTCAGGTCAAATAACGGCTCATAGTTATCACTTTGCAAGGAATAACTCAAAATCAGGTAATACCCAAACTCTAAATAAGATGTTTTCCTTTTATCTTTTTCATATTCTTTAATGAGCAGAATAGCGACAGATAAACAGAAAGTGGACTCATCTTCACTCAGCGAAACATCCATTGCCAATTTAGAGTTTATTTGTAGAAACCGCTCATTGCCTTTCAACCATGTTAGATTATTTATTCTACTCATAACTCACCTCCTAAATAATTACAAAATGAGTCATAACTAGCTTTTGTAATGCAAATTGCCTTTAGTGACTTAGCTTTCAAACCTGAAAAAAAATGTTCTTCAGCCCCTAAAATGGCACTCGATATATCTGCATTCCATTTATCTGTAATAAATATGCTTGAGCAGGGAATGATATTAAATTCACTTGCACTCTTGAACTGATTATTATCAAACAGATCCGAAAGTTCCTTAATCTTTTTTCTAATAGATCTGCTTGACCCAACGTCAATATGACTTGCGTGGTTGTAAGCGTTTTTCCATGGGTTATTTTTACTTTTTTTACTATCTCCAGCAATTACTGAAGAAATATCGTCAAAAGCTTCCTTTAGTTTATTCCTGTGACTTATTCCTGTTGTTGAATCCAAGCCTGACTTGCTTTCAACTAAATACTCCTCAGCACCATTCGAGAAAAAACCATCAAAACCTTTCTTAATAGATCCTTCTTCCAAATTAAAAAACAAGAATTCCTGCTTAAGGTTGGTCTGCCTCAAGTAAAGATGAACAAAAAACTCAGCTACAGCACCCATTCGGGTCCGGTAGTCTTTTGATTCTAAAAAGCGAAGGAAATTTGATTTAACTAATTGCAAAGAAGACTCACTGTCGCCTTCACAAATCTGGACCAAGCTTTGATCTATTTGCTCAACAATTTCGGGAGTTAAGTCAACTAAATCCAAAACATGGAGTTCAACCGTTTCAGAAATGTACCTTATTTCGGGGACTAACAAAACATATCCTTATTTAAAAACCATCAACGCAATATTTGAGTGCTAATTTATTCAAATCAATTCCGTTTTAAGTTAGCTCATATATTTCTTAGACTGCATATCCAGATATTCTACCTACAAGCAAAGCTTGCTGGGTTCACATAACAGCTTATTAACGTGCATTTCGGGTTAAACCAAATAACCTTTGGCTACTGAACCACGCTAACGTTCATTTAGTGTTAATAAATCATAAAGTTACCAGCTGGAGGTTCCTATGTCGATACTAAGGCGTGCGGTTGAAAACGCGCAATAAGATAATCGTGCCGAGTTTGGCTTGCTACATATAAATAAATAGCAATATTTCAACACCTTAAAAATTTCATTGGTTTAGTCGCGGCTGATATTACTTTGCATAACATGCCTTGTTTTGGCTTTTTTAATAAAGGCCACCTTTAACTGTGCATACAGCTTCTATTGGTTTTGTTATGCCCTCATACTATTTTTAGAGTCAGTAAGCATTGAGCCAAGAACGGGCGTTACAGCTTAGGAACGGAAAAAGTTTACTCGATGTGGATAAGGGGTTTTAAACTTTTAAATGGTTAAACATACTGAGATCTCAGGCGCTGCCTAGCGGAGCAGCGCAACGTATCGCGCTATTCACCCTCTATTAATACCTCTTTTCTATAATTGCGTTTTTATTCTCGCTATTGTTAATTATGAAGCGTTTAGCCATTGTTACTGCCGTTCTGACTCTTGCCGCCTGTCATGTTGCTACCGCACCAAGCGGTGAATCCCCACCAGCAGACATTCCCACATCGACCCAATGTACCCACGCTAATCTCAATGCAATTGAGCAGCTAGTCAGTACCAGCGATGGCAGCGGACACGGCCCGGATATTGGCACTGCGGAATGGGCAAACAGTGTGGAGTACCGTTTAGATATCAATAACCATGCAGATAAGCCGCCATTATTAACACCGAAGTGGTGCCAATGGGTGGCAAACCAAGCGAACACCTCAGCCAGCTTTAACTGTGAGCAAGCACAAAGTGATATCGCCCGCCAAGTATGCCAGTCGCCAAGGCTGAGTGAGTTAGATGCGCAATTGGCTAACACCTTCGAAAAAGCACTGGCACAATCCGATAGTGATAAACATAAAAGCACGTTACGGGCCATGCAACGTGGTTGGATAAAAGGCCGCGATGCGTGCTGGCAGGCTGAAAATGTAAAACAGTGCATTATTGATGCCTATCAGCATCGCAACGCCTCACTGCAAGTGCAATATCAACTCACCACGGCTGTGGATCACCTTCAGTATGATTGCGAGGGCAAACAGGTAAGTGTTGATTTTTATGATACCACGCCACAATTTATTGCCCTGCGCGAGGGTGAGCAACAATGGCTGATGCAGCGCGTGATTGCCGCCAGTGGCGCTAAATACCAAGGCCGCAATCAAGTGTTTTGGCAAAAAGGCGATAGTGCCTTTGTGCAATGGCAGTACAACACGCCCATGCAGCAGTGCACATTACGCTAAGCAGGCTCCGACCACACCGCAAACTCATTGCCACTGGGCTCCACAAAGTGAAACCGTCGCCCGCCTGGAAAGTCGAATAACGCTGTGGAAATCTCGCCTCCCGCTTGCTCTATCTTAGCTTGGGTTTGCGCAATATCGTTGGAATAAAAAACCAATAATGCGCTGCCTTTGCTGGTCTGAGCGTTTAAGTCGCTACGATAAAAGCCGCCATCGAGCCCTGCTCCGCTAAAGGCTGTGTAATCTGGGCCGTAGTCAGTAAATTGCCATGCAAAAACATCCGTAAAGAATGCTTTTGTGGCCTCGAGGTCACGCGCAGGGTATTCCACATAGTTCAGCATTTCGTGATTATTTTTCATCCTTGTCGCCTGCTATAAAACAAAAAAAGGTGCGCTAAGCATAGCGCACCTTTTTTATTGGTTCTACTGGGTTGCGTATTAACGCATTAAGGCCCTATTGGCCTTTATCTTGTTGCTCAATCTTGGCCCAAGAATCACGTAGCCCCACGGTTTGGTTAAACACTAAGTGTTCAAAATGATCGTCACGGCAGAAATACCCCGTGCGCTCAAACTGATACCCTTTCAGAGCAGCGGCTTCGCTTAAGCTAGGCTCTAATTTGGCGTTTTTAACCACTTTTAGTGACTCTGGGTTAAGGGCATCGGTAATGTCCTCTGCCGCACCTGGGTTAGGCACATTGAATAAGCGGTCGTACTGGCGCACTTCGGCTTCAATACAATGGCTGGCACTCACCCAGTGAATAACCCCTTTAACCTTGCGGCCATCGGCTGGGTTTTTGCCTAATGTTTCCGGGTCATAAGAGCAATAAATAGTGGTGATATTGCCTTGCTCGTCTTCGTCAATGCGCTCTGCTTTAATCACATAAGCGTTACGTAAACGCACTTCTTTGCCTAGCACTAAGCGCTTAAACTTCTTATTCGCTTCAACACGGAAGTCTTCGCGTTCAATGAATACCTCGCGGGTAAACGGCAGCTGACGCGAACCCATTTCTTCTTTGTTCGGATGATTTGGCGCATCGAGCATTTCCACTTGCTCTTGTGGGTAGTTTTCGATCACGACGCGCACCGGGTCTAATACCGCCATGGCACGTGGTGCATTTTCATTTAAATCATCGCGAATACAGGCTTCAAGCATGCCCATTTCCACTAGGTTATCTTGCTTGGTTACACCAATGCGCTTACAGAATTCACGAATAGAGCCTGGGGTATAACCGCGTCGGCGCAGCCCGGCAATCGTCGGCATACGCGGGTCATCCCAACCATCAACATGACCATCGACCACCAGCTGATTAAGCTTACGCTTACTCATAATGGTGTACTCGAGGTTCAGTCGTGAAAACTCGATTTGCTGTGGGTGGCACTCTAGGCTGATATTATCTAACACCCAGTCGTATAAACGGCGGTTATCTTGGAACTCCAAGGTACACAATGAGTGGGTAATGCCTTCAAGCGCATCACTAATACAATGGGTAAAGTCATACATTGGGTAAATGCACCACTTGTCACCGGTTTGGTGATGGTGAGCAAAACGAATGCGATAAATAATCGGGTCGCGCAGCACCATAAAGGAACTGGCCATATCGATTTTGGCTCGCAGTACACACTCGCCCTCTTTGAACTCGCCGTTTTTCATTTTTTCGAATAACGCCAAGTTCTCCGCCACAGGTGTATCGCGATAAGGGCTATTTTTACCCGGCTCTTTTAACGTGCCACGGTACTCGCGAGCTTGCTCTGGTGTTAAGAAACACACATAAGCGCGGCCTTTTTCAATAAGCTCAACAGCGTACTGATACAACTTGTCAAAGTAATTAGAAGAGTATTGAATCTCACCGCTCCACTGAAAACCCAACCAGTTCACGTCTTCTTTTATTGAGTTCACATAGTTGATGTCTTCTTTTTCTGGGTTGGTATCATCAAAACGCAAATTACACAGCCCGTTGTAGTCTTGTGCAATGCCAAAATTCAGGCAAATAGACTTGGCGTGGCCAATGTGCAAAAAGCCATTTGGCTCGGGTGGAAAACGCGTGTGCGTTTGCTGATGTTTGCCTGAGGCTAAATCTGCGTCAATGATGTTACGAATAAAGTTCGTTGGGCGATTCTCAATCTCCGCCATTGGGATACTTTCCTCTGAATTCTGCGTGACTTATAACCCACGCATTATGACAAATACTGCGCTTAACTTACAGCTTTTAGTAAGGTCACACCAGCTTTAATTCAACGGTGTTGCCGTCTGGGTCGAGAATGTATAAAGAACGACCAAAACCAGTGGCCCCGTAGCGCTCAGCGAACTGCAACGACTGGTTTACGCCTTTGGCTTTTAAGGTGCGGATCACCGCCTGTTCGCTCGCGGCGCTGATTTGCAAGCAAAAATGCGCCAGTGGCGAGGTGCGCACCTGCACCGGTTGCTTGCTATCTAAGCTGCCCTGGGTGCTAAGAATATCAATCAGGGCTTGGCCGGCGCGCAACTGATACAACCCTTCTTGCTCCAGTACGCGCTCTAACTGAGCGCCAAGTACTCCCTCATAAAATGCGCACATGCGAGGCACATCGTCGGTGCGCAGCACAACATGGTCTAGCCCGTGTAATTGCATTGAATGCTCCTTTTATTGATTAGGATCTAATCACTGTGCGTCACGCTAAGCTATGCTACAGAGACATTCATTACAACGCTAAAGGAGCCGTGATGCAATTGCATACTGCTGCAGATTTAATGACCCCAGCGCCGCTGACCGTAACCGCTGATGCCTCGTTGCATGATGCCCATGCATTAATGCGTGAGCACAATATTCGCCATATTCCCGTTACCGATGGGCACGGCACACTTATCGGCATGCTGACGCAAAAACTGATGATTGCCCAAGTGATGCGCATTATTTCAGTGTTTGGTGCACCGGCACTTGAGCGCAAAGAGAAACAAACGCAAGTGGGCGATATTATGCTTCAAGATTTTGATACCGTGGCCCCCGGTGATGCTTTAAGTGATATCGCTGAGTTTTTCCTCAATAACCGTCATGGCTGTATGCCGGTGGTTGAGGAGCAAAAACTGCTCGGCATACTCACCTCTTCAGACTTTGTGCGCCTAAGCGTTGAGCTGCTGAAAAAGTCATAAAAGTTTAATCTAGCGCAACATCGCTGACATTTATCTGCCCTACACTTGAGGCGAATTTAACAAACCTAGGAACAAGGAATAACCATGGCTTCACAGAATCAACATCGCGTTTATATACCGACCAATGCTCGCGCCAACCAGTATATTCTCGCCGAGTTTAAACCGGATGATGATTTTTACGCCTGCTTTAGCGATTATCGCAGCGCATATCAGCGCGTTGCCCGACAGCTGTTCGCGTTATGTGACGATGCCGAGCTCTACAATGTGCACATGCTGGTCAACGACAAGCTGCCCATTGTGCGCTTTCATGAAGAGGCATATTGCTTAGAAACTCAACGTCAGCAGCTGTTTTTTTATAATCCGCGATATCACGAAGCTCATCAGCTACATGGCTGCTGCGAAAGCCGAGCACGCAAAGTACGGTTGCTATTCCTCGCGACAGGTGAAGACATTCGTGCTCATTCTGCCGATTTTCACCGCCGCGTTGCCAAGGTGCTAAGCGCACTGCAAGAGCAACTTCCCGGCGATGCCAATAAGTTGAAAGTGCGTGACCATCAGCACCTAACCTATGATTTGTTCGCCCGCGCCAAAGGGCATAAAGAAAGCTACGGGTATAAACTTAGAGCACTGGCACCACGCTATGAAGCCCGTGGCTGCCCCTTACCCAGCCATCGCGACCTGACTTATGCGCGTTTTACTTTGCCGCTCACACGGCAGTTAAAAACGCAGCTATTGGATGCCAGCGCCACGGATTACGGAAACTTTTATAGCCATATTGAAGATGCCTTTATCAGTGCCTGTGAGGCCAAGCGCCTACCGCGCCGGGCAATGGTGGCCAATGGCCGCACACCGCTTATTCGCCACCGTGATATCGACACCAGCGCGCACAACGACGAACTGGAAAAGCTCAGCTTTGAACCCGGCAAAGGCGAAACCCAAAGTCACGTGCTCTTTGATGCCGCCAACTTGGTACAGAGCATTGACTTTGTGATTGTTGCCGGCGTCGAGGATCATCATGATATGGGCTATGGCCGCTTTATGAATCAAGTCGAAAGCGTGATCAAGGCGCTGTGTAATAGCTTACAGGTAAACCCAGAGCGCCAAGATATTAACACCCGCTTTTATCAGCACCTGAGCTACAGCCTATAACTGCACGATAAAAACATTAACAAGGCCGCTATTGAGCGGCCTTTTTTGTTGCTTGGCTCAGTCCCTTACCAGCCTAATTTAGCGTGTTATCCCCTCCGTAAAAAAGACTTTTTTACGCTTTATATCAACACCTTAAAAGTAAACGAGATAGTTTACCTTGCTTACATACATTCATGTATGTATATTCCTGCTCTAGTCGGTTTAATAAATTGTTCAGCTAAAGGTAGGTTATGAATGTAAAAACGCTGGTCGCAGTCACAGTACTTGCGGCGCTTAGCTTAAGTGGTTGCCAGGAGCAACCACAACAACAAGCCCAAACGGCCCCCGCTGCCGTTGAAGTCGAGGCCATAACGTTGTCGCCACAAAGTATTGACCTCAGCACCGAGCTGGTTGGCCGCACGGTCGATTTTCGTCAAGCTGAGATCCGCCCTCAAGTAAGCGGTATTTTGCAGGCGCGACTGTTCGAAGAAGGACAAATGGTGAGCAAAGGAGATGTGTTGTATCGAATTGACCCCGCGCCCTACCAAGCTGAACTTGCCAGTGCCAAAGCGGCGCTCGCAAAAGCTCAAGCCAGTGTTCGCAACACTCGCATGAAGGCCGAACGTATCAAAGGCTTATTAGGTAATAAATCGGTCAGCCAGCAAGACTATGATGATGCCGAAGCCACCTTGCTACAAGCAAAGGCCGATTTAGCAGCCGCCAAAGCCGCTGTACTGAGCGCCGAAATTAATCTTGATTACACTCAAATCCGTGCCCCCATTGACGGTCAGATTGGTCGCTCTAGTGTTACCGAAGGGGCCTTGCTGACGGCCAATCAAAGCGCTGCGCTGTCGATAATTCGCCAGCTTGACCCCATTTACGTGGATATGACGCGCGCCGCCTCCAAGCTATCTTCTTTGCGCAGCGCCATGCATCAAGGCAATCTCAGCCAAAACCCCGAGGTTAAACTGAGATTAGAAAATAACGACTGGTATGCGCTCTCGGGTGAGCTGAAGTTCTCCGAGGTAAGCGTTGACCCATCAACGTCTATGGTCACCATGCGCGCAGTGTTCCCCAACCCCAATGGTGAATTACTGCCAGGCATGTTCGTGCGAGCGCAGTTAGCTACCGGCCAAGATGATGACGCCTTATTGGTCCCGCAAAAAGCCATTGTGCGCACTCCCAAAGGTGAGGCCACAGTGATGGTAATCAGCAAAGAAGGCACGGCGCAAACTCGCGTAGTTGAGCTCGGTCAAGAGATAAACCAAAGCTGGCAAGTCCACTCCGGGCTACAAGCCGGTGACCAAGTGATAGTCGCCGGGCTGCAAAAGGTTCGCCCCGGTAGCAAAGTGACAGTGGCAAAACAGGACACGGGGGCATAATTTATGGCTAATTTTTTCATTGGCCGGCCTATTTTTGCTTGGGTGATCGCCATCGTGATCATGCTTGCGGGCCTGCTATCGGTAAAACAGCTGCCCGTAGAGCAATACCCTAAAGTTGCGCCGCCGGCGGTCAGCATTAATGCCAGCTACCCTGGTGCCACCGCACAAACAGCTGAAAACGCCATTACTCAGGTGATAGAGCAAGCCATGAACGGCTTGGACAACCTCATGTATATGTCGTCACAAAGTGACTCGGTGGGCAATGTCAGCCTGACACTCACCTTTGAAACCGGCACTGATCCGGATATTGCTCAGGTTCAGGTGCAAAACAAACTGCAACGGGCAATTCCTCTGTTACCGCAAGAAGTGCAGCAGCAAGGGGTTTCGGTAGCCAAGTCTAATGGCAGTTTCTTAATGGTTATTGGCTTTATCTCTGAAGATGGCTCGATGAACCGCGAAGACATCGCCGACTATGTGGTTTCTAATGTTAAAGACCCAATTAGCCGCACCCCAGGGGTGGGTAATGTCACCGTATTTGGCAGCCAGTATGCCATGCGTATCTGGCTTGATGCGCAAAAGCTTAACCAGTATCAACTGACCCCCACCGATGTCACTGCTGCCATTAAAGTGCAAAATAATCAGGTGACAGCCGGACAGCTTGGCGGCGCCCCGGCATTACCCGGGCAGCAATACAATGCCGCCATCACCGCACAAAGCCGCCTCAGTAGCCCAGAAGAATTTGGCCAAATCCTATTACGGGTTAACGAAGATGGTTCACGAGTGCAGCTTAAAGATGTGGCTCGCGTCGAGCTCGGCGGTGAAGACTATTCCGTTATGGCGCGCTATAACGGCATGCAAGCAACGGGGATCGCCATCGAGTTGGCCACCGGAGCCAATGCCCTCGATACCGCTGAAGCGGTGCGCGATCGCCTTGACGAACTAAAGCCTTATTTCCCAGAAGGGCTCAAGATTGAAGTGCCCTACGACACTACGCCGTTCGTTGAGCTTTCTATCAGCTCGGTGGTACAAACACTGTTTGAAGCCGTGCTGTTAGTGTTTGTGGTGATGTATTTGTTCTTGCAAAACTTCCGCGCCACCTTAATTCCGACCCTAGCGATTCCTGTGGTCTTGCTCGGCACCTTTGGCATTATGTCGGCGATGGGCTTTTCGATAAACACCCTCACCATGTTTGGTATGGTGCTGGCCATCGGCTTATTGGTGGATGATGCCATTGTTGTGGTCGAAAACGTTGAGCGGGTCATGAGCGAGGAAGGCTTGGGGCCTGTGGAAGCAACGCGCAAGTCCATGGGACAAATCACCGGCGCCTTGGTGGGCATAGGTTTGGTGCTCTCTGCCGTATTTGTGCCGATGGCCTTTTTTGGCGGCGCAACTGGGGCTATCTATAAGCAGTTCTCTATTACTATCGTTTCGGCCATGGCGTTATCGGTGTTGGTGGCGATTATTTTCACGCCGGCACTGTGTGCCACCATTTTGAAACCCATCAAAGGTGACCATCTGGAAAAAGGCGGCTTCTTCGGCTGGTTTAACCGTACCTTTGATCGCTCTAACGACGGTTACCAAGGGGCAGTAGGTGGCCTGCTTAAGCGCCCGGTGCGCTCAATGGCGTTATATGGCGCGATTATCGCAGTGATGGCATTGATGTTTGCCCGCCTGCCCTCGTCATTCTTGCCCGATGAGGACCAAGGTATCTTTTTAACCATGGTGCAGCTGCCAAGTGGTGCCAGCCAAGAGCGTACCGAAGAAATAATGACTAAGGTCGCCGATTATTATCACGGCGAAGACTCAGTGCGCTCGGTGTTCACCGTCAGCGGCTTTAGCTTTGCCGGACGCGGACAAAACGTCGGCCTTGCCTTTGTGCGCCTTAAAGATTGGAGTGAGCGCGACGACAGCCAGAGCGTACAGGCCACTATCGGCCGGGCGATGGGGTATTTTTCTACCATTAAAGAGGCGCAAATTTTTGCCTTTAACTTGCCTCCTATTCAAGAGCTAGGACAAGCCACTGGCTTCAACCTGTTCTTGCAAGATAGGGGCGCCTTAGGCCATGACGCGCTACTGCAGGCACGTAATCAACTGCTGGGAATGGCGGCGCAGCGCCCTGAGCTGATGGCTGTGCGCCCTAACGGCATGGAAGATGCCGCGCAATTACAGGTGGATATCGACCAACTTAAAGCGCAAGCGTTAGGAGTCTCAATTAGCGAGATAAACCAAGCGTTGTCTATCGGCTGGGGCTCGCGTTACGTCAATGACTTCACCGACCGAGGCCGTGTTAAAAAGGTTTATGTGCAAGCCGATGCCGAGTACCGCATGACCCCGGAAGATTTAAGCCATTGGTATGTGCGCAATAACGAAGGTGAAATGGTGTCCTTTGATACCTTTGCCACCAGCCGCTGGGTGTATGGTCCGCAACGTTTAGAGCGTTACAACGGCATCTCAGCTATGGAAATTCAAGGTCAGCCAGCACCGGGATACAGCTCTGGCGTGGCGATGCAAACCATGGCCGAGCTGGTTGCTCAGTTGCCACCGGGCATTGACTTTGAATGGACCGGCACCTCTTACCAGGAGAAAATGTCTGGCTCACAGGCGCCGATGCTCTATGCCTTGTCGATTTTGGTGGTGTTCTTATGTTTAGCCGCCCTATACGAGAGCTGGGCTATTCCATTTTCGGTGATTATGGTGGTGCCGCTGGGGATCATCGGTGCGCTTAGTGCCGCCTTCTTGTTCGGTCTTCAGAACGACGTGTATTTCCAAGTGGGCTTGTTGACCACCATGGGCTTGGCATCTAAAAACGCGATTCTCATCGTCGAATTTGCCAAAGATTTACAGCAACAAGGTCGCTCGGTGATCAACGCCACGCTCGAAGCCGTGCGCTTGCGTTTACGGCCCATCATCATGACCTCTCTGGCGTTCTCGCTCGGGGTCTTGCCATTGGCGATAAGCTCAGGAGCCGGGTCGGCCAGTCGCAACGCCATTGGTATTGGCGTCCTTGGCGGCATGCTCAGTGCCACCTTCTTGGCTATCTTTTTAGTTCCCGTGTTTTATCTCGTGGTGCAAAAGCTCTTTGTTCGAAAGTAACTGCACCCAACCCCAAAGCCGGACTTTTTAGTCCGGCTTTTTTATGCCTAAAAACAAGGTATCAAGGAGGGCTTGCGCTTGCTCAATAAGGTCAATATAACCTGGGTGTTGCAGGAATTTACTGATAAGGCCACCGACGAGGGAATTCATCGCCGCTGCCGCGACTCGCGGCTCAATAGCGGGGTTAAGCTCGCCATTTTCCAATGCTCTGGCGAACGCCAGCGTGAGCGTGTCCTGCACTTCTTGATTGAGTTGTTCTTGTTGCTGCACTGCGGGATTAAGCTCATCAACATACTCACAGCGATGGAACACCACCGTTAGCACGCGGTGATACTGGGGGTCTTGTTGCACTATCACCAAGGCGCGATGCATCACGTCTTTTATTTGCGCCAAAGCGCTCAGATCATTGGCACTTTGCAGCTCACTGAGCATTTGTCGAAACGGCAGACGAATACGGTCTAACATGGCGTTGAACAGATCGGCTTTGTTGTCGAAATGCCAATAGATTGCGCCGCGCGTGACGCCTGCGGCGCTGGCGATGTGTGCCAAGGTGGTCCGTGACACACCATACTGGTAAAACTGATGCTCGGCGGCATCTAAGATAGCACTGCGGGTTTGTTCGGCATCAGCCTTCGAACGCCTGACCATGGCCTTGCTCGATTAGGAAATAATGATCGCGATATTAACATAGTTGCTACCTGAACCAACAGCCATGGCGGTGTTATCGATACTCCAGCCGGGCGGTTAGGCGATTAAATAACCTGGGGAAAAAACGCTTGATGGTGGGTGCCCAATAACTTAAGCCTTGGCCAATCACCACTTCTTGCTTTTGCTTTTCAATCGCGGTGATGATTTCTTGCACACAGGCGCTCACCGGCATACCGTTTTCAATCGACTGTTCGCTGTGATTTTGCGCCACCCCTTTCTCGTTTAAGGAGTTATGAGCAATGCGGGTTTGCACCGAGCCAGGACACACGGTGAGGCAATGAATGCCATCAGCGGCAAGCTCGGCGCGAATGCAATCCATAAAGCCGACCACCGCATATTTGGAGCCGGAATAACCGGAGCGAAACTTAGAGCCCACTTTGCCCGCGACGCTGCTTATTGCCACGATCATCCCCTGCTTTCGGGCCTGCATTTGCGCAACCACCAGTTTAGTGAGGGCCACAGTGCCAAAGTAGTTGACCGCCATTAATTGCTGGTAAGTAGCAAAGTCGGTGTCGGCAAACAAGCTACGTTGCGACACCCCGCCATTATTAATCAAAATATCAATATCACCGATAGCTGCGAGTTGCTCGGGCAGCTCTTTAAGTAGGCTCTCAGCGGCGCTCAAATCCAAAGGTAAGACAACATGTCCCTGCCCCACCAAGCTATTTTTCACCTGCTCAAGGGCTTGCTCGTTGCGCGCCGATAACACCAGCTTAGCGCCTTTGGCCGCAAGTTGTTTAGCCAGCTCCTCACCAATGCCCGATGATGCGCCGCTTAACCACACCCGTTTGCCATCTAAGTTCATTTTATCGCTCCTGCTTGGTGTTCAATTTGCGCTTGCAGCTCTTTGCAAAGCCCCATTAAAAATAAGGCTTCAACGACAACAAATAAGGGCCCAATAACCAAGCCGATTAAATCATCCACAAAGGCAGGTTTTTTGCCCTCGTAATAGTGACCAACAAATTGAAAGACCCAGCCCACAACGAATAATCCGATACCAACGGACAGCCACAGCCACGTGCTAAGCATCGCCACGGGCGCAGCCCCGAGCAGACCCAGCACCAACAATGCGCTCATTAGCAGGCCTAGCCTGAGGGATAGCTTTAAATAATAAAGGCAGGTAATACTCACGACCAACACAGCGGGGGTGAGGCTGAGCGCTAAAACGGTGAAACTCGGGCGAGAGAGCAGCACCAGCAAGGCATACACGATTAAGGGTATGCCGATAAAATGGGTGTATATATTGCGTTTATCACGATGATAACGAGCGTAATTACTTAATTGGGTAACCAAGGTTTTCATGGTGTTTGCACCTTTTTTATTATTAACCTTGTGCTCAGTTTAGAGTAAAACCCCTAACTTGCCTATATTTTTGGCTCGTCTCGCTCGCCCTCATCAAGATTGCCAGTGGCATGGGTATTCATGCGTACTAAATTGGGCTTACGCTCACTCGCAGCGGCGCTCTTTAATGGTCCCTGCCCCGGTGGAGAATTAGGCTCATCAGACACTGGCTCACCGTTTTTAAAGGGCTGGATCATATTGGCGTATTGTTCAATGAGCCGATGCATTCCCTCTGGTGCTTCACAACGCGTAAACTGCATCTCCACATCGACAATATCGGTTCGCCGGCGGTTGCTGTCGCTGGTTTTCGGCGAAAGGTTCACCTTGAATGCCACTCGCTCGGCATTAAACCCATCCACTTGGTGCGTGGCCCGTTTCAACTCGCTTTCACTGATTTGAATCGACATATCAAAGCGCATTTTATCTAAGGCTATGCCTTGCGGCTGTACTAAAGCAATAAGCGGCACATACATATCGTGTTGCTCGTCGACTTGCACTTTCACCATTTTCGCCGCTAGCGAGCCATCCTCTTGAGTATCGAAGAACTGCTGCAATTGCATCACATATTGTTGCGATATCATGGTCCCGGTGGTGTTCACCGCATGGTGGATCCCCCGAGTGATATCGGTGAGCATTTGCGCATTCATCTTTTCTTTGCCAAACATCATAAATCCTTACTATCAATGACATTGGGAGTGCGCAGCCGCTGTAATAACTCAGTGTTAAGAAAATGACTTTGAGCATGCAGCTGCACGTTAACATAGGCGCGCGTATCACCAGCGCGCCCAGAGTGCTCGGAATGTATCAGCACCACATTGGTCTGTTTGGTGTGACAGTGCGAAGACCAATACCGACTTGGTATTGGCCACAATGCACTGATGGCCTGCCAACACCGCCGCCAAGCATTTTTTAGCTTCACCTTAGCCGCCACTTGGCTGGTTATTGTTGTTTTCAGGGGGGGGCGCGATGTTGGCTTTGGTGTCCGCAGGTAAGGCATCGGCAGAGGTCGGTGAGCCATCACCGATAACCACGGGCTTGGTAGCCGCATCGGTGAGAAAATCAATGACCCGCATTAATGCTTCAGGCGGCCCTTGACGTTTCACTGCGGTATGAATTGAGTATTTAGCTCGGGTGTCGGTTTTACGGGTTTGCTCCGACTTATGAGACACCTTGCCGTGTACTTTAACGGAGAATGGACCCCAGCCCATTTTCGCCTCAAAGCCACCTTCAGCACTGGTTTCGCTGTGGCTTTCTTCTGATTGTGTCACTTCTAGTTCAAAGTCAATTGACCCTTCTTCGACACAAATATTGGGGTGGGTGATCGCTGCAAGTAGCGGCACCCGCATAGTTTTACGTATGGTGCCCTTGAAGTTACCTTCGG
Source organism: Pseudoalteromonas sp. MM17-2 (assembly GCF_022347945.1). Classification (NCBI taxonomy): domain Bacteria; kingdom Pseudomonadati; phylum Pseudomonadota; class Gammaproteobacteria; order Alteromonadales; family Pseudoalteromonadaceae; genus Pseudoalteromonas; species Pseudoalteromonas sp. MM17-2. The sequence goes on from NZ_JAKRFV010000009.1 coordinate 17,098, forward strand.
TATCCACTTGGGTTTCATCGTATTCGAACTCAACATTCACCGCCTTGCCATCTTTAATGCACACGGTCATCAAAAATTCGGCGTAAGCTCGACTTGCCTGTACTTGGGCGGTGATCATTGCATGCAATGGCCCCCCTATCATGCGGTCCAATGGCAAGGCATTAATTACCGAGCCAACGAGTCCTGTATCGATAGCCATAGTTCTCTCCTTTTGTTCCTATTTGCGCTATTGCCATTAAAAACTAGGAGTCGCTGGCTTAACTCGTGCTCTTATGTAAGCCCTTGTAATAAAAGTATCGCCGGATAAGCATAAAGATCACCGTTGCGCCGATGACGGCTGACATCAGGTGGTGTATCAGTAAGTGGCCGACAATAAAGGCCGGGATATCGTCGAAGGAGTCGATCAGCAGCAGCTTGAGTATTAGCGCCACATAAACGCTAAGATGCAAAACAAACGCGACTTTAAATAACCGCCTAAACCCTTGCTTCATACTCGGGTGAATAGCCACCACTCCCAAGCGCAGCAGTAGCCATGCGCACAGTGCAATGGCCATGGAAACCACACCTAACCCCAATAAAGAGGTTTTAATAAGCACCACCGCTAAAATGACATAAAACCACATCGCTAACACTCACATAAACGTTGATACAACCCCGATGCCCGGCGCACTGGCGTGGCGATGGCATGAGCCAAGGTGCGCGCATCGCAGATCAATTCAATATGCGCCTTGGCACGGGTCACCCCGGTATACACCAACTGGCGATTAAGTCCTTGGCCGCCCCGATGCAGCGGCGGCAGCACCATGGCGGTGTGGGCAAACTCAGAGCCTTGTGATTTGTGAATGGTCATAGCAAAAACTTTATCAAATTGCGGTAAACGCCCCGGATAGAATGCCCTGGCCTCGCCCTGCGCGCCCATAAAAACGGCCTGAGGCTCGCCGTTGTCATCAGCCATAATAATGCCAATATCACCATTAAACAGGTTAAGCTGATAGTCGTTCTGAGTGATCATCAACGGCATACCAATATAAAAGCGCTGCTGCACATTGATTTTCCCTTGCTGAGCGAGGTGATATTCAATGCGTTGGTTAAGCGCATGCACACCAAAGGGCCCCTCTCGCAGTGCGGCAAGTAACTGGAAGCGGGCAAATGCGTCATGCACCTGTGCGGGCGTTGCCCCGGCTGCAATCAATGCTAAGTAGTGGCTGTACTGCTCGGCGCAGCGGGCAATGAGTGCGCTGTAAAACCCCTCATCCAAAGGGTAATAACTAATATCGCTGGCGCGGCTTTGCAGCAGGTACCGTGCTTTTTTGCTATCGGCTGTGTTAATTGCATACGCCAGTTGGCCTATGCCGCTGTCGCCATCAAAGCGATAGCTGTGCTGCAAAAAGGCAACATGATCGGTTAACGCATAAGGTGATTGCTGGCCACTGTGATAAGAATGCTCACCGCATAAATAGCCAAGTTGCTTGGCGCGCTGGTCACTGTAGTGCGGCAGTTGGCCAAGGGCACATTCACTGCAAATATCAGCCATGATATTGCCCGTGTCCACTGAACTCAGCTGGTCTTTATCGCCCAATAAAATTAACCGAGTGTGCGGTGCTAAGGCGTCTACCAATTTGCTCATCAGGCTAATATCGACCATGGACGCTTCGTCGACTATCACTAAATCGGCATGCACCGGATTACCCCGATGATGGCGAAAATGATTGGACATGGGCACCGTGCCTAACAACCGATGCAAGGTTTGCGCTTGCTCGGGAATACTCTCTAATACCGCCTGGTCGGTCTGCGCTAAGCCGCCCTTTGCTCCTTGAATAGACTCGCTTAACCGTGCTGCTGCTTTGCCGGTTGGCGCAACCAGTTCAATGTGCAAAGGGGCTTGGGCATAGAGCGATTGTAAAATCGCCAACAAACGCGTCACTGTGGTGGTTTTACCTGTCCCCGGACCGCCGGTGATCACACAAAACTTACTGGTGGCTGCCAGAGCACAGGCCACTTTTTGCCAATCAGGCTCGCTGTTTTGATTGTTAAAGTAATGCGCCAACAGCGCTTTGAGCGTCGGCAAATCAAGCTTCAAAGGCTGCTTAGCTAACTGCAAAAAGCGCGCGGTTAACTGCGCTTCGTAGCCATCATAGCGTGCCAGATAGACGCGCTGCCCATGTAAGCGCAGCGGTTTTTCAACCCCGGTACAAGGCAAGGCATTAAGGCAGCCGAGGGCATCAAAGTCAGGCGCAAAAAACGCGGGCACTGGCGCGCGGGTATCGAGCTCAAAGGGGTTGTCCCAGTTCACACTGTGCAAATCTAAGCAGGTATGCTGCTCATGCATAGCTTTGAGCAACAGCAGGATAATATAAAATCCCTCGCTGTAAGGTGGTTGCTGCTCATCGACAAGTAACGCCGCCAACTCGACATCCACGGTACGCACTTTACGCTGTTCTAACAGTACCTCAAGCATAGTGCGCTCCTTTGGCAAAAAGCCCGTCTAAGGTGTCGATTTCAGCAACACTGAATGGCCGATAATACACTCCGTGTCCCTCGGGCATAGCCCGTAAAAAAGTATACACCATGCCACCTAGGTGCTTAGCGGGGTCATACTCAGGCAATCGCGCCGCCAACAAGCGGTGCAATGCCACCATATAAATCGCCCCTTGGACATGATAGCTATGGGCATTCATGGCGTGCGTTAAGGCTTCATCGTTATAATCATCGGCGCTCTCGCCGAGGTAATTCGATTTGTAATCAAGCACGTAATAGCGCCCCTGATAGCAAAAGATTAAATCAATAAAGCCTTTTAGCACGCCTTTAACACGTTCAAAATCAAGACCAAAGTCATAGCTAAACAGGCTTATCATGGTGGCATTAAAATGTTGGGCATCAAGCTCATTGAGCGCGAGATGAAACTCCATCTCCACTAAACAATCATCGCTTTGTAACTGCCCCAAATAAAGCCCTGACTCGAGTATGGGGCAGCGCATAATCGCCGCCATCCAGCTGCATAGCAGCGCGTGCCAGCTCTCATCCAGTGCGTATTTATGCAGGGTATGGACGATCACTTGCTCAAGCTCTTCCATGGCCTGCGCCTCGCCGGCGAGCACGCCGCGAAAAGAGATTTGCTCGAGAATATCGTGCAGTGCACTGCCAGGCCCCGGGCCTTTGGGAAAATCATAAGCCGTTAGCTGCGCCACCGGGAGGGCCTGCTTAAGCACTAAACTTTGCTGCAAACGGTGATCCTCATCATCACCGCCACTGTGGCTGGTACCATGATAATCACTGTGCTTGAAGCTCAAGGCGCTAAAGCTGGTGGCCCGCCAGTTGCGCTCAATGACCGCCTGTTGGGCGCGTACCTGGCGCTCAACGGCTGCGTTTTCCTGTACCAGATTCTCACCCGATTGATAATGATCTGCATCGGTTAAACTCATGTCCGGGTAAGGCGCGAGCCGAGCCTGCAGCAGCTCACGAACATTCTCCGTGCCCTCAGCCCCTGGAAATAATAAGTACCCTAGCGCACTTTGCAAAAGCTGCGAGCGTTTATGTTTACCCAAATTATAAAGCCCTAAGGCACAGTGATAGATGGGCCGGGTCAGGGCCACATACAGTAACCTTAAGTCCTCGGCTAAACGCTCGCGCTCAGCGCGCGCAAGGCTCTCTTGTTGTTTAGATAAATCTAAGTACAGCTGCCCTTGGTGGTGATAATAAGCGGCACTGGCGCTGCGGAAATTGACCGCAAACGGCATAAACACAATGGGGTATTCTAATCCTTTAGAAGCATGCATGGTCACGATTTGCACCAGCTGGGCATCGGACTCCAAACGCAGCTGAGCGCTGTCACCCTCACTGCTATCACGGGTCAATTGCTGGTGAAAATATTTCAGCAACCGCGCCGTGCCATCCAGTTCAAGTTGCTTATGCTGGAGAATTTCACCGAGATGACGAAAATCCGTTAATAGGCGCTCAACATCCCACCCTTGCTCGGCCCATACTTGCGGTAATTGATTTTGCCATAACAGCTGCTCGAGCATTGCCAACGCGCCGTCGCGGTACCAACGCCGCTTGAGCTCAGCGAAGTGCTGCAATTGTTGCTGCCACTGCTCGGCATCATCGCTCAGTGCCAGCAGTTGCGCGCTATTGAAGTTATAAAATGGCCCCGCCAGCAAGCCGCGCAGTGCGCGCTCATCATAGGGACCGTGTATAATCGCCAACAAGCGGTAAAGATGTTGCGCCAGCGGTTGCTTAAACACACTTTCGCGGGCTAGATAAACACTGGCAACGCCTTGGCGGGTAAGCGCCTGTTTCATCAGTGCCGCTTCGCCCCTGTCGCGTACCAAGATGCAAAAATCGCCGGCGCACGGTGGCGCCTCACCCAGCAGCAAGTCTCCTTGTTGCGCCGCAGCCAACAAAAAGTGAACCCGCTTTGCAAATGCCTCGGCCAAGGCGCTTTGTCCTTGCTCTTTCGATAACACCTCAGCACCGCTGCCGTAAAAGGCAAAATCCATGGCACCGAGCGCCTCGCCTTTATACAACAGCGCTTTATCTTTGCCATTCGCTTCCACTTCTTGATAGGGAATGGCATCGTTAAAGATAAAGCTCTGCGGGTGACTGCTGAATAAGTTATTGACGCTTTCCACTAATGGCGTTGCCGAGCGGAAGTTTTTTGCCAAAGTATACTGCTGCTGCGCGCTCAGTTGTTGCTTGGCATCGATGTAGGTAAAAATATCGGCGCCACGAAAACCATAAATGGCCTGCTTGGGATCCCCTATCATGGTGAGGTTAGTGAACTGCTCATCGCTGGGACGATAAATAGTGCTGAAAATACCATACTGAATGGGATCGGTGTCTTGGAACTCATCGATCATCGCCACTGGGTATTGGCGGCGAATTTGCTGTTGTAGCTGGTTGTCGCTGTCGTTGTGCAACGCATCATAGAGCTGACTAAGCAGGTCATCGGGGGCGATAATGCCGGTGCGCGCTTTGTTGCTCTGCACATGGCGGCGCACATAGGCGAGCGCCAAGACACATATCACTTGTGCCAAGCGCTCACCCAGGCCCTGGCTAAGCTGCGCCATACGTTCAAATTCCACCACCAAAGGGTGAGAAAAAGGTTGGCCATTTTTCTTATAAATACTGGGGTCCTCAAGGCTTTGCGCACTCCATAAGCTAAAGGAGTGCTTGGCCGCACCTAAACTCAACTGGGTGTCATCATTGTTGCTAAACGCTGCCAAGCCCGCCAAATTACTTTTATGCTTAGGTTTGGCATTGCCTTTGATATCGCTGGCGGCAATGGCATTGAAAAAATCGCCCTCGCGCAGTGCCTGTTTGAATTGGGGCAAAGCCTTGAGGTATTCGCTTTGGCAATGCCACAATTGGGTCAGCTCAGCCTCAGGATCATCAATGTGCGGTTGTAACTGCAGCTGTTCGCGATTAATGAGCGCACGCAGCTCTTTTAGCAGGCTATGTGGCGAGCTGTAATGAGCGAGGACCGCCTGCGCTTGCTCTGCACGCAGCGGATACACAAACTGTCGCCAAAAATCGAACACCGCCTGCTCATGCAGCTCACTCTCATCCAGGGTGAAGCGCAAATTAAAGGCCATGTTCGATTCAAACGCATGTTGTTTAAGCATGCGCTGACAAAACCCATGAATGGTGTAAATGGCACTTTCATCCAAGGATTTCGCCGCCATATCCAGGCGATTAAATGCCTGTTGACGGTCGTCAAGCTGCGCTATCAAGTCACTCAATAGCGCATCGCTGCTGTGCTCCCCTAGCAGCATGTTTTTTGCCATGCTAATGCGCGAGCGCACCCGGTCTTTGATTTCACTGGTGGCGGCCTCGGTAAAGGTCACCACCAATATTTGCTCGACCGTCAGGGGCTCGCCTTGATTACCCTTAGCATCTTCATACAGGCCCAATAAGTAGCGTAAATACAACCCGGTGATGGTATAGGTTTTACCGGTTCCGGCACTGGCCTCAATAAGCTGTTGTCCATCAAAGGCAAGGGTGACAGGATTAAGCGTCTGCATAGCGTTGCTCCTCGCCTAATTGCGCTATGGGTTGCAACAATCGCGTACTCCAGTCACAGAATTCCTGCTCGCACTGGAAAAGGTCGGCAAAGTCAGTGGCGATGTAAGGGTCACTGCGCTCGGCGACCCCCACATAAGGACTGCCGACGAACTTAATATTGGCTTTATTCATATCTTGGCTTTGTATCCATTCCCAGGCACTGGCGGGGAAAAATGCCATACTGCTTTGATGGCTGCTAGTAAAGAGTTCAAGCCAAGGCGCTAATAATTGTTCGGCACGCTCAGCATTCATCGGGGCAAAAGACACTTGCTCGTCTAAGCCCATCACCACGGTAGTGACCGCCTCCCCACACAGCTGCGCGAGTAAGTGATAAATAAACCCTTGGATTCTATCCTTCGCTTTAATACTGGCGCTGCGATAAAACACCTGTTGACTGCCATAGAGGTGCGCTAACCAACCTTGCAGGCGTACCCCAGCAACCGTGATATCCACTTCCAGCATCTGCGCCATTTGCCCTTGCGTACGCAACTGAACCTGCTCTGCCAGAGGGCTGATGCGGCTACGCAGTTGCTGCAAGGTCAATGTCGATAACACACCTTGGGGCAGCACCCCGCGCTGGATAATTTCCTCGTCACTCGGAGCGCTACCGTGCAGTTGTCCTTCGAGCAGCTCATCGAGCAATTGATAACGTGACAAGGCATCTAAATCAAAATGTTCGATATCTTCATCGTGTGCATCAATGCCATCTATGCGCACCCCAAGTACTTGTTGATAAAAATAACGTTGTGGGCGAGTAACACACTGCATCAAAGTATCGAGCTCGCACAGTTGTGGCGCTGTGACAACCAAAGGCTGAAGCTGTTGTTTTTGCTCTTGTACGGCTGTTAACGGCAAGGCCCACACCGGATTAAAGCTTTGCCAACGGCTGTCCTTTTGATAATACTGCGGATGAAACGGCTGCAGATGATGCTGCATCACTAATCGGCTTGTGAACGCATCATCGCTGTCTTGCCAGCAAAAGCTGCGGTCTAAATATTCGCACAGCTCACTGACTAATACCGAGGGCATACGGGGGCTGTTATCGCGGCTAGAGCGACCGATGTAACTGAGATATAGGCTATCTCTGGCGCTCAACAAGGCCTCTAAAAATAAATAGCGGTCGTCTAGGCGACGTGAGCGGTCGCCTTTGCGTCGCTGACTGTAAGGCACCAAGTCAAAACCAATAGGCTGTACACTGCGCGGGTAATCGGCATCGTTCAGCCCCAAGATACAGACCTTTTTAAAGGGCACGGCGCGCATCGGCATCAACGTACAAAAATTAACTTTACCGATTAAAAACCGCTGCCCCACCCCTTTTTGCTCGACACCTTGTTGAATCAAGGTGGCGAAGATACGTGCCGAGATAGGCCCTTGATAGTCACCATTATCATAGTGCTTTTCAATGTCGCTATAGAGACCATCTAACAAGGCTAAGTCCGCAGCACTTAAATGTTCTATTGCCATCACTTCACTGGCTATTGCGCGCAAACTGGTACACTTATCCAATAAGCTTGCATCACCACTAAGTGCCTGCTTGGCCTGTAACAACACATTGATAAAGGCCAAGAGTTTGCTCAATGTATCACTGGCCATGCCCTCAACTGCGTCAGCCGGATAGACCCCATGATAAGGCGCATCGGTGGCCGCGATGCCTAACAATAATCGTTTTATTCCCAAACGCCAGGTGTTGAGATCAATACTTGGCAGGTTGAATTCTTGTTTGTGCGCGCCATCAATTCCCCACTTCACCCCGACTTGCTCAAGCCACACTTGGCACTGCTCGAGTTCGCTGGCGACGAAGCCGAAATGCTGGCTAATGGCCTCAATGTATAATAAATCCATCAATTCACTGACACCAAAGCGGCTAAAGGGTAGATTCACCAAGCTCACCAAGGCATTAACAATAGGCTGCTCTTGGGCAATGGATAAGTCGGCAATGGCATAGGGAATATGGCGCTCGCCTTTAGCGCCACCAAACACCGCTTCAATAAAGGCGCTGTACTGCCCGACATCAGGCATCATCACAATGATGTCTTTGGGTGTTAGGGTTGGATCGCGGGCAAACTCAGCGAGTAGATGGTCGTGTAGGCACTCCACTTCGCGCAAAGCGGTGTGGCAATTACTGATTAACAGGGAGTGATCTTGTTGCGCCAATGCTATCTTGCCCTGCTCACTGATAAACCAGTGTGGGTCTTGCGCTAAGCTTTCTCCTTTGAAAGCTAATTCATATACCTCTTGCTGCAGACGACCCAATAAATGCGGCGCAAATTCATCATCGAAACCATCCAGCCACTTGCCATCTAATTGCAGTAGTTGCTCTAGGTAATCGCGGCCAAGCTTACCCCATGATGCCAATAACGGATTACCGACGATAAAATATTGTTGCTCAGATTCAGCTGCGTCGATATTAGGCTTACGTTGATACTGAGTGTGTATTTTAGCCAGAGTTTTCTCATCGACGATATCGCCCCAATAATGTTCACTGGGGTTGAACAGAAATATCAACACATCCGTGCGCTCACTGAGCGCCTGAAAAATCGCTAGCTGCGATTGCGCCAAAGCGGAGATACCAAACAAGCAAATACGTGGCGGCAGTTGCAACTGCCCTGCCTCCAGTGCATCGAGCAAGCCTTGGTGCATATTGGCGCGATGGTATGGGCTTTGCTCTAGCTCTTGAACACGCGCGACTAAAGCACGCCAAAGATCGGGCTGCCAAGGTGCATGGCTAATATCAACGTCATCTAGTTGGTCTTCACCCGCTTGCCAACTAGCCAACCACTGTGGTCGATACATTAGATAATGATCGAACACATCGGCAATTTTTTCACACAGGGCATAGCGTTTGTGACCATCATCGTCACCATCAAGGTAGCGCATCAGGGGCTGGTAATGAGCCTGTGTTAATTTTTGCGGCAACAGTTCGTAGAGCTTCCATGTCATATTGGCTTTGTTAAACGACGACTCTGGCGGCACATCAGGCAAAGCTTGCTGGTACAAAGACCAGATAAAACTCGAAGGTAATGGAAAGTCGACCTGTGCACATACGCCTAACTGCGCTGTAAGCTCAAGCTTCAACCATTGTGACATTCCTGGAGAATGCACCAATACTTGCTCTTTATGGAAAATATTAGAACTGCTGGTATTAGCCAGCAACGCACAGAGCTGGGCGCTGAGAATCTCCATACGGTTTGACTGTATTATATGCAGCATGCGTTATCGGTATTATTGGAATGCCTAGATAGCCAGTGTACGCAATTTTAATGACGGGCACTAGGTTGACATCACAGTGTATTTTCACCTTATTGGTGATTGTTAAGCGGCTTCATTGTTGCACCTAAGTTAATAGCAAAACATTCGGTAACATCTTGAATTTGCATATTTTAGGAACATAGATTAAGTTATAACCACAATGGAATGAATTAGCACACAGGAGCGTGCCAATGCGATTGATTGCTTTCAGCCTTTTTTGTGCCGGCTTACTTGCTTGCTCAGTGACGCTGCTTGGTGATTTTGGGCAACATCGCCCACTTATCTCTGATTTAGTGACCCAATCTCAAACCCTATCCCCGCAAGTGAAGGGAAAGCTTGCTTTAGGCGGCTCTGAGCTGGCTAATGTTGAAATTACCCGCACCTTATCGGTGGGCGATCAGCAATTCGTTAGCCGTGCGAAAACTGACAGCAGCGGACACTTTTACTTTGCCCCCATGACCACAGAGCACCCTGTTTTTGGCGAGCCTCCTGAGCGCTTATGGCAGGACATCAGTGTGCGCTACCAAGGCCAACAGTACGTGTTATGGTACACCGCCATTGACCATGAATTAGACAACTTCGTGCTACAAGAAACCCTGTCGCAGTTGCAGTGTAATTTGCTCTCTGCTGAAAATGAATTCAACATCAGCGATAAGCGCCGCCCTAGCCTGCCTGTGAATGTCTACTCGATATGTGATTTACATGTGCAAAAATCGGCACAAAAAAAAGCCGCTGTTGTCAGCGGCTAAGTCGGGGTCTAATCAGAGTTCAAGCAACACATACGTCATTACTTGCCACTCATCATAAAGCGCCAAAATTGCAAATTCATGACAAGGGTCATATTTTTGCATTTTCTTCGCCCACCACCAGAAATATAGCGGCACTGCAAAGCTAGCGCAGCCTTTTTAGTAAAGTTCAGCCAACATATCATCAGTGTATGGCGTGAGTGGTTTTTGCGCTTTCACTTTGGCGACCAAATCAGGGTTGGCAATAAAAGGACGACCTAAGGCTAGTAAATCGAACTCTTCATTACTGATTGCCTCGGCGCCTTGCTCCGGCGTATAACTGCCAACACCTACCAAGTTCCCGTTATAGTGTTTACGTAGATATTGCGAGGCAATGCCGTTGCCACCAAGATAAGGGAAACGCATGCTGTCATCGAAAATACCCAAGTGTAGATACGCAAGGTTTCGATGATTCAGCTGCTCCAGTAAATAGTCGAATACGGCGGTATCTTGCTCATCGCCCTCATCGAGCAGGAAGTACGCCCCAGGGGATAACCGTAAACCCACTTTCGCAGCACCCACACGCGCGATTACAGCGTCGACCACCTCAAGTGCAAAACGTGCGCGATTGGCAGCATTGCCGCCATAGTTGTCGTTGCGTTGATTGCTACTGTGGTGCAGGAATTGATCAATCAGGTAGCCATTAGCACCATGGATCTCAACGCCGTCAAAACCAGCTTCTATCGCGTTTTCTGCTGCTTTAGCGTAATCAGCCACAAGCTGTTCGATTTGCGCTTCACTCGCGGCTTTAGGTGTTTGATAACTTAATTCACGCATGCGCGGCACAGTGCCTTCGATACCAATCGCACTGGCACCGAGCACATCCCCTGCAAAGAAGTGTGGATGGGCGACACGGCCAACATGCCATAGTTGGCAAAATATCTTGCCTCCTTGGTCATGCACTTGCTCAGTGACATTGCGCCAACCTTGTATTTGCTCACTGGTGAATATACCCGGCACATTCGGATAGCCTTGAGCATCAGGGCGAATAATCGTGGCTTCACTAATGATCAACCCAGCATCAGCGCGACGAGCATAATAGGCCGCCATTTTTTCCGTTGGTACGAGATTATCATCCGCCATACAGCGCGTAAGCGGCGCCATAAGAATGCGATTTTTAAGAGTCAGTTCGTCATTTAATGAATAAGGTTGTAAAAGAAGATCGGTCATATAAAGCATATTTATTTTTTTGAATGTATATTCAACGTATGGATTGTTGAATGCTAATTCAAGTAAATATTGAAAATAAATGGTACCATGTTCGTTATCTTAGTTAGCAGCATCATGTCGTTTTTATGCGCAGCGCCGAATTTGACCGAGCCCACGTTTTACAACAAGCCATGCAAACCTTTATGGAGCATGGTTACAGCAAAGCCAGCATGCAAAAACTAACCCAAGCAACGGGGTTGCATCCGGGCTCTATTTATTGCGCATTTGGCAGTAAAAAAGGCCTGTTTATCGAGGCGGTGAGTCACTACCATCAGCAAAAACAACAAGCGTTCGACACCATTTTTAACGCCCAACGCCCGGTTGTTGATAGTTTGCGTGAATTTATCGCCAACACGGTCACTGAGTGCGTGCAAAAGACCTGTGCGAAGGTATGTTTGCTCACTCGCTCTTTAAATGAAATTGAAGGCCAAGACCCGGAAGTGGCCAATATTCTTGCACAAAACCTCAAGCAATTAGAGCAGAACCTAGCTGCGCAAATTCGCCGCGCTCAACACCAAGGTGAAGCCGTGAACCAAGATGACGCGATGAAGCTAGCGCGCTTTTTGGCCATGGGCATTTACGGCATGCGCACCTATGCGTTTACACAGCCAGATGAAGCCCTGTTAACACAAATGGGCGAACAACTTTTAGCCGCTATTATTGTTGATTAACTTGAAATTCATCGCTATCGCCCATAATACAGCTAATATTCCACATTCAGTGGGGGATGAAACACAATTGACCAAAGCTGACGGCGAAAATCTCTGCACGTAATTGGTTTTGGTGAAATGTGTACCTCTTCACACATTAATAATTAATAGAAGAGTACAACATGACAACACATATACGCTCCGCACTTATTGCCGAAGGCGGTGGACAAAAAGGCATTTTTACCGCAGGCGTGCTCGATGCTTTCCTAGAAAAGAAATTTGCGCCCTTCGATTTAAAAGTCGGTGTTTCTGCAGGCGCCCAAAATCTCGCTGCTTACTGTGCTCGGGCGCGCCAATACGCGCAAACAGCGATTGAGCACCTCACCACAGAGCAACAGTTTTTCCGACCGGCCCGGTTTTTCACCGGTGGTAACGTCATTGACCTCGACTGGTATTTCCATCAAGTTGAGCACAACGGCAAGGTGCGCTTCCCTACTGAGCCTAATAACCTCACGCCAGAGAGTAATTTTTATGCGGTTGCTAGCCACTACGACTCGTTTGAGCCGCATTACTTACATACGTGGCATGAAAATATGTTTGCGCACCTAAAGGCCTCAAGCGCCATCCCATTTCTGTATCGTCCCGGCGTAAAAGTCGAAGGTCATGGCATGATGGATGGTGGCGTTGCCGACCCCCTGCCGGTGCGGTGGGCTCATGAAAAAGGCGCGAAAACCATTTGGGTGATCCGCACAGTTGAAGCTCATGATGATGGCAAGATGCCGGTGTTGGAGAGACTTAAACCTATTATGAGGCGCATCAACCAATCGCCACGGATGTTTGAAATTTATCATCACTATCAACAACGTTACGCCGAGGCTGTTGAGTTTATGAGGTCACCACCTGAAGGTGTTAACGTGGTTCAAATAGCCCCAACTCGGCCATTACAATCTATGGTGTTAGGCTCAAGTATCGAGACTTTAGAAGAGGACTATCGCCTCGGTTTTGAAGTTGGCTTAAAAGCAGTCAATCGATGGAAAGAGCCCGAGCCACAACCTGAGGCAGTATAATTAGGCCTCGGGTTGCACTGCTCAATGGTAAAGCTAAAACATGGTATTGGTATTTTTGGCTTGCTCAGGAATAGCTTGAATGACATCCCAGTGCTCAACAATTTTGCCATTTTCCACACGAAATATATCAACAATGGCACCGCCATTTGGCTGCGGCCAGTGGTCACTTTTAACGTGTAATACCACCAAGTCGCCCTCAGCTATCACCCGCACTATTTCGCCACTGGGTCCGGCGCTTTTATCTCGTTTAGGCAAGCTGCGCAATAACGCCCGCAGGCCTTCTTTACCATCTGCGACCATGGGGTTATGTTGGATATAGCGCGGACCTAGGTACTTATCGATATGTGTCCCGTCTTCGGCGAGTACCACATCGGTATAAAAATCAATGACCAGTTGTTTGTTTTTGGTTAGTTGGTCTTCAGCCAATACACTGGTGCTAAATAAAATCATGAGTGTAATGAGTATTTGCTTCATCGCTGCCTCTAATGCTTGGAAAGTGACCCGTCCCGTATTATAAAATGAGCCTACAAAGCTCGTTTTATGGGTTGGGGTTGCATGTTGCCAGCTTAGAATAAACTCAAAAACATCCGATGAGCAGTGAATTTCGTTAACAGTAGTTTTAATTAATCTGAATGAAATTTATCGACAAAAACCTAGGTCTGAGCGGCGTTTTTAATCATCGCCCTATTAGGTAGTGACAGCGCTAGCCATCACCACCTAAAACAGAGGAAGGTTGAACGGCTAGTCTGCTTGCGCAGTTAGCCATAGGTAATCATGCGGCTTAAAAAGTACATAAACAATGGCGAGCATAATTCGCGGACCACGTAAGTTTGAACCGCCGCTTAGCTGCGCCGTCCCTTCTGTTGGCACGTTAATACGCACTTTATTAGAGCGGCACCAGTCCACTTTTAAATAAACTTCTTTTTCGCCTGGTGGCACATCAAACTCAACACTTTCGCCATTACCAATTTTACCCAACGCCTCACCTTCACACATAACCGTGTACTTTCTAGCCCTATCTGCATAGCCACTATCACGACTAATTCGTAGTTTACTCATGGTTTTCCTTAACACCTTAACGGCGACAGTCATCAAAGCCGTGAGTGTAACAAAAATTGCCATGAATAACGTAAAATGCTTTTAGCTCAGTTATCTATACTTTTCTCTTGCCAAATTCCGGACTCTGTTTGCCCCTGTATCTTGACCTTTGCTACGCAAAATTCGGGAGCTTTACCCTGCTTACGCTGGCGGTGGTAGTCTGATGTAACGCGTTTAATCGTCGGCGTGAGCTGCACAATCGCGATGATATTAACCAGCGTCATCAAGCCTAAGGCCATATCGGCTAAACTCCATACTTGCTCAAGCTTGGCACTGGCTCCCCATAACATCATCGCTAGATAACTGAGCATGTACAGGCCTCTGCCCATACGATTATCCAGTGCAAAAAGGTGCAAGTTGCTCTCGGCATAGGCGAAGTTTGCCACCACTGAGGTAAATGCAAACAAGGTGATTGCCGCCGCAACAAAATACACACCGGCATCGGCCATATGCGCGGTCATGGCATCCTGGGTGAGGCGAATGCCCTCCATATCGCCGCTGATGGGGATATCCGCCAGTAATATAATCACCGCCGTGCAGCTGCATAGCACTATGGTGTCGAAAAACACCCCTAGCATTTGTATATACCCTTGTGTGGCTGGATGATTCGGTGTTGGTGTTGCCGCACCCGCTGCGTGGGGAACACTCCCGGCTCCAGCCTCATTGGAATAAAGGCCGCGCTGAATACCATTTTTAATCGCTGCTCCGAGCGCCCCAGCTCCCGCCTCTTGCAGGCCGAATGCACTGTGCAAAATATCACTGAGCATCGCCGGCACCCGTTCATAGTTGATCATCGTCACCACCAGGGCGCTAAACACAAAAACTAACCCCATTAACGGCACCACTCGCTCGGCAAAACGGGCAATGGCCTTAAAGCCACCGGCGATGATACTGCCTGTGACTAAGGTGATAACCAAACCGGCATAAAATCGGTCCATACCAAAGGCGTGATGCAACGCATCGGTGATAGTGTTGGTTTGCATGGCACTAAAGCTAAAGCCATAACCGAGAAACAAACACAGCGCAAAGGCAATGGCTAACCATTTTTGCCCCAGTCCCATTTGAATGTAGTACGCAGGGCCGCCGCGAAACTCGCCTTGGCTATCACGTACCTTATACACTTGCCCTAGCACGCTTTCGGCAAAGCCAGTGGCCATACCGAGTATGGCAATCACCCACATCCAAAACACGGCACCACTGCCGCCCAAAGAAATAGCCACTGCCACACCGGCGAGGTTGCCAGTGCCGACACGAGCACTTAGACCGGTGCACAGCGCTTGAAATGAGCTTATCTGGTTTTTGTGAGCGTGTGTGCTGGTTCTTAATAGCGCAAACATATGGGTAAAATGAGTGAGCTGAATCCCTCTGAGCGAAATCGAAAACCACACACCAGCAAAGAGCAATAAATAAATAAGGATCTGCCCTTCTCCCCACAACAGCGCATTTACGCTGGCTATCAATGACTCTAGCAATGTTCACTCCAAGTGCTTGTAAAACTGCTTGTTTATGTCACTTTATACTAGGCTATGGAGATAAAAATGCGACTTTAGGCGGGATATAATCTAGGAGGCTAAGCCTCCTAGATAGAGAGTAACGCTAAGGTTGAGCGAGTTGACGTTTTACCTCATCACTGTCTTGGTTGGTGTAGTTTTCGGCGCTAAGCCCTAACCAATGCGGCACGGTGGCACTGATAAACACCGATGACCAAGTGCCCACCAGCACACCCACAAACAGGGTGATGGCAAACCCTTGCAGCGGCGGCCCTGCCAACGCCCAGATACTGACAATCGTCGCCAGTGTGGTCATTGAGGTGATTAGCGTGCGACTCATGGATGCGGCAATGGCGGTATTGATACTCACCGCCACCGATTGTGCGGGCTTAGCGCGGACAATCTCACGCACCTTATCACCGATAACAATGGAGTCATTGAGCGAATAGCCAATGATGGCAAGGATGGCAGCTAACACGGTTAAGGTGAAAGGAATGTCAAAGAGCACCAGCACCGCCAGCGTCAGTGCAACGTCATGCACCAACGCCAAGGTGGCCGCCAGCGCTAAACGCCATTCAAAGCGACAGACTAAATACAGCATCACCGCTAGGGTTGCGAATAACAACGCCATTAGCCCTTGGTCGATGAGCTCGTCACCGGCCTGTGCACCTAAGAAGCTGCTATCCAGTAGCACCAATGCGTTGTCACCGACCCAGGCATCGAGCCACTTAGGGTTGCTCTGCCCTTCGCTCGGTGGTTGAAACAATTGATATTGATTATCACTGTGCGCACTTAATTGAAAATCGCCACTGAGTATGCCCTCTAATTGGCTTTGTAGTTGCTGTTGAGTGAGCGCCTCAGGCGCTTGAAATTGATGCACATAACCGCCAGTAAAATCCTGGCCAAGCGGTACTCCTTTGATAGCAATCACAGAGCCGGCGAGTGCTAGCATAAGCATACTGACCGCCATTCCCAGATGGCGTAATCGCGTTAAATAATTAGCCATGACGCACCTCCTTCGCAGCTGCGAACAACCACTGTGACAAGTAAGAAGACACCAATACACCGCTAAATACACTGGTGAGAATGCCCAGCGCCAAAGTAATGGCAAAACCTTTAACTGGGCCATAGCCCACACCGATAAGCACTAAGGCACTGATAAATGTCGTTAAGTTGGCATCAATAATACTGCTCATCGCGCCTTGATAGCCACGTTTGAGCGCCTGTAGGCGGGTTCTGCCTAAGCGCAGTTCCTCCTTGATACGCTCAAAGATAATGACGTTGGTATCCACCGCCATGCCAATGGTCAGCACCAAACCGGCGATCCCAGGTAGCGTTAAAACCACGCCGGGTAGCAGTGACATGAGCCCCACCAAAGCAATTAGGTTAATTGCCAATGCAAGGTTGGCGACAATCCCTAAACGCCGATACCACAGCAGCATAAACGACAATGTCAACGCCAAGCCCAATAACAAGGCGTTAAAACCGTTCTCTATGTTTTGCTTACCGAGGCTGGGGGTCATGGTTTGCTCTTTGACTATGGTAATGGGTGCTTCTAATGAGCCTGCGCGCAATACTAAGGCTAAGTCTTGAGCCCGTTGCCAGGTGCCCAGCCCGGTAATACTAAAACGTGTTCCCAAGGCTTCGTTAATGGTCGCCACAGATATGACCTGCTCGCGCATTTGCACCTCACCTTGCGCATCTGCTACATATTCACTGTACAAGGTGGCCATGGGTTGACCTATGTGCGCACGCGAGAACCGATTAATTTTATCTCCTCCTGCTGAAGATAACTGCAACTGCACGATCGGCTGTCCCATTTCATCTCGACCAGCTTGAGCACCGGTGATATCTGCACCCGTAAATATCGCTTTACTCTCTATGGCGATGCTGTGCCCTTGCTCTGTGCGCACCCGCTTACCGCCAATTTCTTGCAGGCCGTGAAAAGAAAGCTGTGCAGTGGCACCAATAATACGCTTTGCTTCACTGGGGTCTTGCACACCGGGTAGCTCAATACGAATAGCCCGCTCGCCTTGGCGTTGCACCACAGCTTCGGTTATGCCTAGCTCCTCGATGCGCGAGCGCAAAGTAGCCAACGCTTGTGTCATATCTGCCTGAGCAAATTGCTGTTGCTGCGCCTGCGTGTAGCGTAAGGATACTATTTCTAAGCTGCCTTGATGGGCGCGACCGATATCCAGTTTTGGGTAGGCCGCTTGCAGCTTGTCAACCAATTGCTGTAAGTGCGCTTGGTTGGTCGGCGCTGCCACTAAGCGTACTTCGTTATTTTGCGGCGAGTGTATTTTTATGCCCCGTAAACGCGCTTTAACTCTCAGCGTATTGGCCTCTTCGGCAATGCTCTTTAACCGTGTGGCGAGTGCTTGGTCAGTATCCACTTGCAATACGAATAGCACTCCTCCCCCTAAGTCCAGACCGAGCTTCATCGGCGCTAACCCCAAACTTTGAAGCCATTGTGGTGTGCTGCTTTGGCTGACGACTTTGACCTGCTCGTGCCCATGCTCACGCAATATACGTGCGGCTTCGGCACTGCGTGCGGGATCAGTTAAACGGATATCAAAGCGTTGCTCGCTAGCATCATAGTGCGCCTTTGCGAGGGTAAAACCAGCCTCTGTCAACTCTGTTTTAATATTAACGGTGTCGCTGTGGGTGTGCACAGACGCCACATGCACTACAGCTTGATCAGGGTAAATATTGGGAAGCGCACTAAGAAAAAGTACTAAAATAACACTAATACAAGTAAATAAGCGCAGCTGTCTGCTCAGCGCCGACGCGCCTTTGACTCGCTCTTGCGAGTGAGGTTGTTGTCTCATTGTGAGTCCTTTTCGCTTGCTCAGCAAGCGTGTTAAATCTTGATTTCGGTATTAATAGAACGAAGGTCGATTTAACTCAGGGCTCGTAGTGAAGCCGGCTACGATAAGTTAAGTTCGCGGCCTGACAGTGATTGATAAGGCCGCATTTTTTCTGTTCCCTAGCGATATACCAAGGTTCAAAATGGCTGGCGGGTGGCGCCTCAAAGCGCTGTTTAAACGGCGCGGTGTGTTGCGCCAATGTGTACGCCAGCAAGTAAAGTGGTTGTTGCTCCGGGTGTAAAAAATAGCTGGGGTGAGTACGCATAGCGCGCTCGGGCAACTGCGCGGGGTGCGGTGCTGAGCGCTGGTGCTCAGAGGCGTCATCGGCGCTAACATCATCAAAGCTGCACTGCATTGGTTCTTGCATCATCAGTGAGCAGAGCGGTGATTCGGCTGTCGTGGTATGGGTATGGGCAAGCGCGGATGCACTGCTCAAAAGCAGCGTCATTAACACGATGACCATAATTATACCGTTGCGCATGGGTGCCCTGTAATTATATTTATACTCGGCTAATTGCCGATATTGAATGCCTCTTAGAGATAGGGTTGATTTTATCTATTTCAATCCCAGAAATTAAATAACCTTAAAAAGTGAACCACAAATGCTATATAGACGTTTGATTTAGGTATAAAAAATAATTGTTCTAAATAGTTCGACCTTGCTCTTAAGCAAAATCGAATCACGCCAATGGAGGCCCAATGAGTAGCACAACTTTTGACGACGCAGTGGCACGATTAAAACGCATCGGGGATGCCATCCAGTGCTCGCAACACGTTCTCAACACGCTCAGTCACGCGCAGGCAATGATGCACGTGAACGTTGAAGTGCGTATGGATGATGGCCATGTTCAGTATTTCCCTGGCTACCGTTGCCAGCACAACAATGTGCTCGGCCCGACCAAAGGCGGTATTCGCTTCCACCCCGAAGTTGACAGCGAAGAAGTACAAGCCTTAGCGCTGTGGATGACGCTCAAATGCGCTGTCGTCGATATTCCATTTGGAGGCGCAAAAGGCGGTGTGAGTGTCGACCCGAAAACCTTATCTCCTTTTGAACTTGAACGCTTATCACGCGCCTATGTGCGCTCTATGGCCGATTTTATTGGCCCTGAGCGTGATATTCCAGCACCGGATGTGTATACCAATGCCCTTATTATGGGCTGGATGATGGATGAGTATGAAAAAATTACCCGGGTTAAAAATCCCGGCGTGATCACCGGTAAACCATTGGCTCTCGGCGGCAGTATTGGCCGCGACGATGCCACTGGGCGCGGCGCTTACCTATGTATTAAAGAATTAGAAAAACGTGACAATCTCGACCCTCAGCAAACCACAGTGGCAGTGCAGGGCTTCGGTAACGGCGGTTATCATGTTGCCCGTTTACTCGCTAACGATGGCTACAAAGTAGTGGCCGTTAGTGACTCTAAAGGAGCTATTTATCGCCAAGAAGGTCTCAACGTTGATAGCGTCTATCAGCAAAAGCAAGAGCATAAAGAGCTTAAAGCGGTCTATTGTGAAGGCTCAGTGTGTGAAAGTCAGGACTACGACACCCTCTCTAATGAGGAGCTGCTGCACTGCGATGTCGATATTTTAATTCCCGCTGCATTAGGCGGCGTGATCACCGCTGAGAATGCTGAGCAAGTCAAAGCACGGTATATCGTTGAGATAGCTAATGGCCCGGTAACCAGTGATGCCGACAGTATACTAAAACAACAGGGTGTCATTGTGATCCCTGATATTTTGGCCAACGCCGGTGGTGTGACTGTCAGCTACTTCGAGTGGGTACAAAACCGTTGCGGTTACCAATGGTCGCGAGAGCGGGTTGAGCAAGAGCTAGAGCAAGTGATGCGCCGTGCATTTGCGCGCGCTAACGAGCAAGTACAGCGCCAAGAACTCGATTTTCGCGATGCGGTCTATGCCGTCGCACTCAAGCGCCTCAGTGACGGTATTGAAGCACATGGCACGCCCGATTATTTTAATGGCGAGTGAACATCCGACAGGTAAGCTCGACTAACTGGTCGAGCTTTTCTTTTTCCACCGGCGGTTTCCACTTGATGAGCTGCTCCCAATATGCCAACTTTTTCATGCCCCCGTAGAACACGGCAGCAGCGATTTCGGCGGGCGTTTCACCCAAAGCACCTTGCTGCTGCGCCTCATAAAACCATGAGTGCAAACCTTGCTCAAAACTTTGAAACCGCTCTTGCAGCTTGGCCGCGCGCTTTTTCGAACGCAAGGATTCAATCATAACAATGCGCGACAGGGTCAGGTAGTCTTTGTCTTGTGTCAATCGTAAGCCGACATGGGCCTGTGCTTGCAATTGCTCTTTTATCGGGGTTTGCGCGCAAAAATGGTTTTCTTGCAGTGGACGAATACGCTCTATGAGTAGGTCCACCACACCATCAAATAAATGCTCTTTACTGGAGTAATATTTATACAAAGTGCGCTTTGATACCTTTGCCTTGCCCGCCACCGCTTCCATAGTGGTACCTGCAAGGCCGTGTTGTGCAAATAATGCGATAGCAGCGGTGATCACCGCCTGCTGCTTATTACTACTCATATTCCGCCCCTCAACGATTTGCTGCGCAGTATAACGGAACCAATGATTATTCGCAGCAATAGTAAACGAAGATGTATACCTGAGATGAAAATAAGTATACACTTTCGTTTACTCAGTGCTAACACCCGTAATTAAATATGTAAAAATTTTCGGCTGTCATCTACACTGAGCGTTGGCGGTCGTGCCACGATTTGTGTCTTCAATGTTGTGCTCATGCACAGTAATGCCGATACACTTGAGCGCATGACATGCACCAAAAAAGCCTGCGCCCGCATAGAATAACCGCGAATTGTCACCTCGGTGTGGCTTGGCAACTCGCCTGCGAGAGCACGCTATAACAACGTCTGACCCATATCATTCAATTTGCAAAGGGAAACGCTTCACTCATGCGTCGTTATTCTATTACTACTGTATTACGTCCAGTTACACTGGTGTTCAGCTCTTTATTATTGTTAAGTGCCTGTGAGCAGCCAGCACAACAATCACAAGGGGGCATGCCTAATGCCCAAGTCGAAACCATCACCGCCAAAGCGGTGGATGCGCCTTTTATTATCTCTGTACCGGCCACGGTATCAGGCTCGAAAGAGGTGGAGATACGTGCTCGGGTCAGCGGCGTGCTTGAATCTCGAAACTTCTCTGAAGGTCAAACAGTCGATGCCGGCCAATCCCTGTTCACTATTGACCTTGCCCCCTACCAGCTCGCTTATGAGCAAGCCCAAGCGGCTGTCAATGCCGCTCAAGCGCGTTTAGAGCAAGCGCAGCGAGAAACCAAGCGGCTGAAAAAGTTACGCGAAGACAAATCAGTATCACAGCGCGATTATGATAACGCCATTTCCAGTGTTCAAATCGCCACCGCTGATTTACAAGCCAGCAAAGTGCAGCTGCGTGAGGCAAAATTAAACTTGGACTATGCCCAAGTCAAAGCTCCCGTTGCCGGGGTAATGGGCCGAGAGTTAGTCTCTGAGGGTACCTTCGTGCCAGGGCCCGAGTTACTGCTGACCTATATTACCGAATTAGACCCTGTCAGAGTGCGTTTTGGCCTCTCAGAACGTGAGCAACTTATGATGCGCCAGGCACAGAAAAAGGGCGAATTGAGCTTACCTGAAGACGGCCAATGGCAAACACGCCTACGTTTGCAAGACGGCAGTGAATACCATCACGGTGGCGAGGTTAACTTTACTGATGTGCGCATCAATCCTAATACCGGCACCTCAGAGTTTCAGGCTATTGTGCCCAATCCTGAGTTTAGTTTGCGCCCTGGTCAGTTCGTGCAAGTAGAACTTATCGGCGCGGTGCGTAACAACACCTTCGTGGTGCCCCAACGTGCGGTGTTGGATAATGGCACCGGCAAGTTTGTGTATGTTGTCGGAAAAAATGAACAAGGTGCAACCATCGCTCGCCCCGCTCCAGTGCAAGTGGGCGAATGGTATCGTAAACAAAATGGTGACAAGACTGAGAACCTATGGATTATTCGCAGCGGCATTAATGCCGGAGATGAAATTGTTGTCGAAGGCATGGCGCGCATTTTCTTCCCAGGTATGCCTATTACCGTGTCTAATCAGCAACAGCAGGGATAAGCAGCATTATGTTCTCTCGTTATTTTATTGATAGGCCGATTTTTGCTTTTGTGATCAGCATTGTCATTGTCCTTGCTGGTTTAGCTGCCATGCGTGCCCTACCCATAGCTCAGTATCCGGAAATTGCCCCTCCTGTAGTGCAAGTCACAGCCAGTTATCCTGGCGCTTCCGCCGAAGTTTTGGAGCAAACAGTGGCGGCGCCAATCGAAAATGCCATTACTGGTGTTGAGGGCATGATGTATATGTCTTCAACCTCCAGCAGCGCCGGCGCAACCACCATCGAGGTGACCTTTGAAATCGGCACTGATGTCGACCAAGCCGCTGTGGATGTGAACAACCGCGTGAAACAGGTTGAGGCTCGCTTACCAGAGGAGACTCGACGGCAAGGCGTGGTGGTGCAAAAGGGCTCGTCGAGCTTTTTGCAAGTGCATGCGTTTTACTCCCCTGACGGGTCACGCTCGTCATTGTGGACTTCGAACTATGTCACCCTTAACATTCTCGATCGTATTAAACGCATCCCTGGCACTACCAATGTACAAATATTTGGCGCTAAAGATTACGCCATGCGAATCTGGTTACGCCCTGACTTAATGAGCCAATTGGGCGTCACCGTGGATGAAGTGGCCAATGCGATTCGGGTGCAAAACTCGCAATATGCGGCGGGTAAAATTGGTGCGACCCCGACTTCCAAGTCACCGCAATCTTTGGTTTATAGTGTCACCGCTCGCGGGCGCATGTCTGAGCCACAAGAATTCGAGAATATTATTGTCCGCTCGAATCCCGATGGCAGCAGCCTGCGCCTTAAAGACGTTGCGCGAGTTGAGCTCGGCTCCAAGGATTACAACTTTAACGGCACCGTCAATGGCAAAGAAGCGGTGCTGTTGGGGATATTTCTGCAGCCCGGCGCAAACGCGCTGGACGTAGCGAAAGAAGTCAATGGCGTGATGGCTGAGTTCAAACCGCAGTTCCCTATGGGTCTTGAGCATGTGGTCTCCTACGACACCACCCGCTTTGTCGAGGTGTCCATTCGTGAGGTGGTAAAAACCCTGGCCGAGGCCATGCTATTGGTATTTCTGGTGGTGTTCTTATTTTTACAGAACTGGCGTGCCACACTGATCCCTACGTTAGCGGTCCCGGTCTCGTTATTAGGCACCTTTGCTGGCATGTATATGTTGGGTTATTCCATCAATACGCTGACGCTATTTGGCATGGTGTTATCTATAGGTATTGTGGTTGATGACGCCATCGTGGTGCTTGAAAATGTTGAGCGCATTATGCACGAAGAGCATGTCAGTGCTCACGAAGCAGCTATCAAGGCGATGCGAGAGGTTTCTGGGCCAGTGGTAGCCATTGTTTTAGTGCTGTGTTCAGTGTTCGTGCCGATTGCTTTTCTGGGTGGGCTAACTGGTGAACTTTTCCGCCAATTTGCGATTACCATCTCTATCTCTGTGAGTCTCTCTGGTGTGGTTGCGTTAACCATGACTCCGGCGCTGTGTGTAATGATTTTAAAGCATGAGCATAAACAAACAGCCGGTTTCTTCATTTGGTTTAATAAGTTCTTCAGCGCGGTGACCCATAAATATGTGGGCGCCGTAGGGTTTATGGTGCGTCGTGGCGTGCTTGGGCTGGTGTTAATGATAGCCATGGTCAGCGCAACTGTTGGCATTTGGCAAAAAACGCCGAGCTCCTTGGTACCCGATGAAGATCAAGGCTTCTACATTGCCGCTGTTTTTCTACCGGATGGTTCATCACTAGAGCGCACCGCAGCGGTGGTTGACGAAGTGGTCGCGGCGGTTAAATCCAACCCCGCCAACGAAAATGTCGCTGCTTTTACTGGCTTTGACTTTATCGGGGGCGGCTATAAAAACTCCGCCGCAACCTTATTTGTTACGCAAACCCATTGGGATGACCGCGAGGTCGATACCAAGGCCTTAGTGGCAGAGTTGTTTGGCAAAACCGCACACATCAATGAAGCCTTAGTGCTGGCTTTTAACCCCCCCGCTATCTTCGGTTTAGGCACCACCGGTGGTTTTGAGTTTTACATTCAAAATAAAGGCGCAGGTGGCCCAGAAAAGCTTCAACAAGCCATGCAGCTGGTTATGAATGAAGCACAAAAAAGCCCTATTGTCGGCAGTGTGCAAACCTTGTGGCGCCCCGACGCTCCACAGCTAAAAGTGGATATAGACCGGGAGCAAGCGCGAGCTATGGGAGTCAATATTAATGATGCTTTCAATACGCTGGCTGGTACGCTGGGCACTTACTATGTCAATGATTTCAATAAGTTTGGACGTGCATGGCAAGTATTGATGTCTGCTGATGCCGAATATCGTATGCAGCCGCAAGACATAGGCCGAATCTACGTCAAGAGTCACTCTGGTGACATGGTGCCGATGTCGGCTTTCACCACGGTGGAATTTACCCGGGGGCCGGATAGCTTGAGTCGGTATAATAACTTACCCGCCGTAAAGTTACTCGGTGAAGCCGCGCCGGGTTACAGCTCCGGACAAGCGATTGCCGAAATCGAACGTATTGCCGAGCAAGTGCTGCCAGCGGGTATGACCTATGACTGGACCGGCACCGCGTTTCAAGAAAAACGCAGTTCTGGCACCACCGGATTAGCATTAGGATTAGCGGTGATCATGGTGTTTTTGATTCTTGCAGCCTTATACGAGCGTTGGTCACTGCCCTTATCGGTGATGCTGGCTTTGCCTTTTGGTACCTTTGGCGCACTGATTTCAATTTGGGTGGCAGGGCTCACAAATGATGTTTACTTCCAAATTGGTCTGGTCACCCTACTGGGCTTAGCAGGCAAAAACGCTATTTTGATTGTTGAGTATGCCTTGCTCAAACATCAACAAGGTTGGAGCGCTGCCGCCGCTGCATTAGAAGCAGCCCGGCTGCGTTTTCGCCCCATAATTATGACCTCATTGGCCTTTATTCTTGGTGTTGTGCCCTTAGTGTTGAGCTCCGGTGCTGGCGCCGGAGCCCGCCACAGTGTGGGAACCGGGGTGATGGGCGGGATGATGGCCGCGACCTTCCTAGCCGTGTTCTTTGTCCCACTGTTCTTCTATTGGCTCACTGAGCGCCGTATTGGTGAAAAACGCTCACGCCAAGCGCTGAGCGAGGAAATCGCAGCGCAACATAAAAAGGAGCAGGTAGAAACTGACGAAGGCCTACTGTAGCCTCTGCCAAAAAGTCTCTCAAAGGCGCTGTTATAGCGCCTTTTCTTTTCAAACGTTGCAATGACAGCTACTATAGAAAAATCAGCAAGTTAAAACTTACTTTCGACAGTAGGGTAAGGCTTAATGGCAGCGCTGCTCATAGTGCTGTGCAACAATGACTGTGCCGATAAGGTCTTTTAAGTAATGTGGTTGAGATAAGTGAGCAACATGAGCAATGAAAAAAGCGAGTTATTCGCCGAGTTTTTTCAAATTCAAGAAAGCGTGAATGTCGTCGTAGAGAGCATAGAATCCGCCCTCGTTCCCACCGACGCCGACGCTCTAGAGCGCGATATCCCGCCGCTTTTTCGCCTCGCCAATGAAGTCAATACGCTCGAACAATCAGCGCTTCGACCGCTGCGACTGCTCGGTGAAACCGCCAATGAACTCGCCCACTACTTATCACTGCAGTCCCGTAAAATCGATCTCATTCTTAGTCATATTTTGATGCAGGAAAGTACCGACCAGCCTAGTGAGCGCTGCCAAAGCTATGGTGGCTCAGGGTTTACCTTACGACGTGAACAGCCAATGGAGGTTGGCCAGTATGTGCGATGTAAGTTGTTTTTAGAGCAAGAGGCCGCCGCCATCTATTGCTATGGCGAAGTCATTGAGGTTGATACCCAGGGTGATGGCTGCTTGCACAAGATTCTTTTTGCTACTATTCGCGAGCAAGACCAAGAGCTTCTCGTACGCGCCAGTTTACACGCTCAAACTCGACAACTGAAAAAGCGCCATGAACAGCAACGCGATAATTAACGCTTAGATACCTACCCGTTTTTGGCGGTGCTCCATGATAATAATTCCGGGCCTTATTTAGCTGACATTCAAGCTGTAAGTGCTAAACTAGCGGCTTGTTTTTCTGTGATTCATTGAAATGACGTTTAGACTCCTCCCTGAGTGGCATCAGCAGGATGCCGTGATGTTAACCTGGCCGCATTCGAATACCGATTGGGCGGCGAATTTGCCAGCTGTCGAGAGCGTGTATTTAGCGCTGTGCGATCATATTAGCCAGCGTCAAAAGCTGCTTATCGTTGTCGACAACGAAGCGCTTGAAGCCCATATCCGGGTGCGATTAACGGCACAAAACACCGATTTGAATCAGGTGCGTTTTGTCCGCGCTCAGTGCAACGACACGTGGGCGCGTGACCATGGCCCACTGACCCTAAGTGATGGCACAGGGCTAAAAGCCCTCGACTGTCAGTTTACCGCTTGGGGCGGTAAATATGCAGCCGAGAAAGACAACGCCATTAACCAGCAAGTATTCGCTCAGGCCCTTAGCGCTCAAGTAAACGTAGAGCGCAGTGAATTTATCCTTGAAGGCGGCGCCGTTGAAATCAACGAGCATGGGGTGCTGTTGAGTACCCGTCAATGTGTTCACAATGAGAACCGCAACCAACAGTTATCGGCCGCACAAATCGACAGCACCTTAGCGCAACTACTAGGAGCACAAAAAATCCTGTGGTTGGAGCACGGCTACTTAGCTGGCGATGATACCGACTCCCACATTGATACTTTAGTGCGTTTTGCTCCAAATAATGTGCTGGTTTACGTGCATTGCGACGACCCTAACGATGAGCACTATCAGGCTTTGGGCGCGATGCGTGAGGAGCTCGTGGCACTAAGAGGGCTCGATAATGAGCCTTATCACCTTATTGCCCTACCCTGGCCTAGGCCCATCACCAACGCCGAGGGTCAGCGCTTACCGGCCACCTATGCAAATTATTTAATTATCAATGGCGCGGTGTTGGTGCCAACCTATAACGACCCACATGATGCCGTGGCGCTTAAGCAAATCGCCAAGGCGTATCCTGAGCGTGAGGTGATCGGTATCGATTGTCGCGCGCTGATTGAACAATTTGGCAGCTTACACTGTATAACCATGCAACTACCGCATGGCTTTTTGGAGGAACGATGAGCGCCCCAACCCAACAATCATTGCGCGTTGCCTTGGTGCAACAGCAAAATACCGCCGAGCGTGATTACAACCTAACACAGTCTATTAACGGCATTCGTGAAGCAGCCGCGCAAGGCGCCCAGTTGGTGGTCCTGCAGGAGCTTCATACTGGCTTATATTTTTGTCAAAGCGAAGATGTCGAGCAATTTGATTTGGCTGAGACCATACCTGGTCAGAGCACGCAAGTCTTTGGCGAGCTTGCAAAAGAGCTCGGGGTGGTGATCGTTGCCTCACTATTCGAGCGTCGCGCCGCCGGCTTATACCACAACACCGCCGTGGTGCTGGAAACGGATGGCAGTATCGCTGGTAAGTATCGCAAAATGCATATTCCTGATGACCCCGGGTTTTATGAGAAGTTTTACTTCACGCCCGGTGATTTAGGGTTTGAGCCAATAAAAACCTCGCTTGGCACCTTAGGGGTGTTGGTGTGTTGGGATCAATGGTTTCCAGAGGCAGCGCGATTAATGGCCACTAAAGGCGCTGAAATCTTGATTTACCCGACCGCCATTGGCTGGGATAAAAATGATGATGCTGCTGAGCAACAACGTCAACAAGATGCCTGGGTTATTTCCCAGCGCGCCCACGCAGTGGCCAATGGTGTCTATGTTATCAGTGCCAACCGCACCGGCTTTGAGGCCGACCCAAGCGGGCACAGCGCCGGGATCGATTTCTGGGGTCACTCATTTATCGCCGGGCCGCAGGGTGAGTTACTGGCTAAAGCCTGTGATGATAAACCCGAAGTATTAGTGGCAGAGCTTGATTTACAGCGCGGTGAAAAAGTCCGTCGCATTTGGCCCTACCTACGCGATCGCCGCATCGATCATTATGGTGATTTAACCAAACTTTATCGCGATTAAAACGGAGTATTCCATGCAGTTAGCGCAGTTCATTGAATTGCCTTGGGTAAAGACACAACAAGACAAAATAAAGTGGGGCCAGCTACATGGCAGTGCCCTCGCTCTGAGCATTGGCGAAGCGGTTAAGCAACATCAGCAGTTAGTGGTGTTAGTGACACCGGACACCCCCAGTGCGTTGAAGCTCGAGCATGAATTACATGCGACCTTGAGCCGTGATGAAGTGATGGTATTTCCTGATTGGGAAACATTGCCTTATGATCATTTCTCACCTCATCAAGACATTGTCTCTACCCGGCTGCATACCCTCAGTCGTTTGAACAATATCAGCCACGGCGTGCTGATTGTGCCCGTTGCCACGCTGATGCTGCGTGCTGCGCCGAAAGAATTTATTTATGGCAATGCCATTGTTTATCAAGTTGGTGACACGCTTAACATCGACAAGTTGCGCAAACAGCTTGATGATGCCGGTTACATCCACACCCAGCAGGTGATGGCCCATGGTGAGTATGCGGTGCGCGGCTCGGTGGTCGACTTATTCGCAATGGGTCAAAACGCGCCTGTGCGTTTTGATTTGTTCGACGATGAAATAGACAGCATGAGTCACTTTGATGTCGACAGCCAGCGCTCTAGCGATAATATAAGCCACATCAATTTATTACCGGCGCATGAATTTGGCACCACGGATAGCGACATTGAACGTTTTCGCATCCAATATCGCGAAGCCTTCGGTGCCAGTGCCGAGCAAGACTCGGTATACATGCAAGTCAGTAAAGGCGCCCTGCCTGCGGGTATTGAGTACTACCTGCCGCTATTTTTTGAGCACTTGGGCACCTTATTTGATTATCTGCCCGAGCAAGCAGTATTTATGCATATGGGCGATACCCAGCATGGTGCCCAGCAGTTTTTAGATGATGTGCACAGCCGCTATGAAAGCCGCAAAGTGGACCCTCTGCGACCGCTGTTACCACCTAACCAGCTCTACTTGCCCATTGAAGAGTTAAATCAGCAGTGCAAAGCCTATCCGCGCATTGATTTATCGCAAGCGAAGCTGCCAACCAAAGCCGGCTACTTTAATCTTCCCTGCGAGCCATTGCCCGAGGTACGCATAGATCATAGTAAGCAGCCTCCCTATGGCGCCTTTTTAGATTACGCCGTAGAGCAAAAGCGCCAAGGCGCGCGTATCGTGCTGTGCGTAGAATCCGATGGCCGTCGTGAAGCGCTACTAACGTTGCTCAAACCCAGCGGCTTGAAAATCCGCGCTTTTGATACCTTGGCACAATGTCTAGACAGCGACGCGGATATTTCTTTACTGGTGGCACCTTTTGAGCAAAGCGTGGTGCTAACTCACAATGCCCGTGTCAGTTTAATCACCGAACAAGAACTGCTCGGGATCCGCGTATCACAACGCCGCCGCCGTAAACATAAACACCAGGCCAGCAGTGATGCGCTGATCCGCAACTTAGCGGAACTCAAAGAAGGTCAGCCAATCGTCCATTTAGACCACGGTGTGGGCCGCTATGTGGGCCTGGAGACACTCGATGCAGCGGGTGTTGCCACGGAATTCGTCACCATCATGTATGCCAATGACGCCAAGCTCTATGTACCGGTATCGGCATTGCATATGCTCAGTCGTTATTCCGGGGGAGAAGAAGCCAGCGCGCCATTACATAAACTTGGCTCTGATGCCTGGGAGAAAGCCAAACGCCGCGCTGCCGAGAAAGTCCGTGATGTGGCCGCTGAGCTGCTCGATATCTATGCCAAACGCCAAGCTAAGCCAGGCTATAAGTTTGCTCTTGATGATGCTGGCTATCGACAATTCAGCGATAATTTTGTGTTTGAGGCCACCGATGATCAGCAAAATGCTATTGATGCCGTGCTCAGCGATATGCAAAGCAAAAATGCCATGGATCGCTTGGTCTGTGGTGATGTCGGTTTTGGTAAAACCGAAGTGGCGATGCGCGCAGCCTATACTGCCGTTGCCGATTCTAAGCAAGTGGCGGTATTGGTGCCCACCACACTGTTGGCGCAGCAGCACTTTGAGAACTTCCGTGACCGCTTTGCCGACTTCCCTGTGGAAGTCGATATTTTGTCACGGTTCAAATCCACGAAAGAGCAAAATGCCACCTTAGCCAAAATAAAAGATGGCCAAGTCGATATTGTTATCGGCACCCATAAGTTGTTGCAAGAAAACATTAAGTTCGCCGACCTTGGTTTACTTATTGTCGATGAAGAGCACCGTTTCGGGGTGCGTCAAAAAGAAAAGATTAAGGCCCTGCGTGCAGATGTCGATATTCTCACCCTAACGGCCACGCCAATTCCACGAACCCTAAACATGGCCATGAGTGGCATGCGTGACTTATCCATTATTGCCACGCCACCAGCCAAACGTTTAGCGGTAAAGACCTTTGTGCGCCAACGAGACGATGACATGATCCGTGAAGCTATTTTGCGGGAAATTAAACGCGGTGGTCAGGTGTATTTCCTCCATAATAACGTTGAAACCATCGAGCGCACTGCCGAGGATATTCGCAAAGTCGTGCCTGAGGCCAGTGTCGCGGTCGCCCACGGTCAAATGCGCGAGCGTGAACTAGAAAGCCTAATGAGCGAGTTTTACCATCAACGCTTTAATGTGTTGGTGTGTACCACCATCATTGAGACTGGCATTGATATCCCCAGTGCAAATACTATTATTATGGACCGCGCGGATCGTCTCGGCTTAGCGCAATTGCACCAGTTGCGCGGGCGCGTCGGCCGCAGCCACCATCAGGCCTATGCCTATTTGCTCACCCCGGGCCCTAAAGCGATGTCGAAAGACGCACAAAAACGCTTAGAGGCCATCGAGTCCCTTGAAGACCTCGGTGCGGGCTTCACCTTGGCCACTCATGACTTAGAAATTCGCGGCGCCGGTGAACTACTTGGCGATGAGCAAAGCGGGCAAATCCAGACCATCGGGTTTAGCATGTACATGGAGATGCTAGAGCAAGCGGTGGAAGCGCTAAAAAATGGCCAAGAACCCACCCTAGATAAGCTGATTAAAGCGCACACCGAAGTCGATATTAAACTGGCTGCGCTATTGCCCAATGATTATATCAGTGATGTTAATCTGCGCTTGGGGCTTTATAAGCGTATCGCCAGTGCCAGTGATTTTGATGCCCTTGATGAGCTGAAGGTCGAGCTTATTGACCGTTTCGGCCTACTCCCTGATGCCACCAAGAATTTATTTGCCGTGCAGCAACTGAAAATCCGCGCTGGGGCCTTGGGTATCACTAAGGTTGAGGCCAATCCTAAGGGCGGGTACTTTGAATTTAGTGAACAGACCAAGGTTAGCCCCGAATTTATTATTGGTTTAATCCAAGCTGATCCACAGCACTATAGAATGGAAGGCGCCAATCGGTTACGCTTAATGATTGATGAAGCCAATGCTCAAGAGCGCTTAAAACTGATCACCGCGATGATTGCGGATTTCGAAGCCAAGGTAGGAAGTAAATGATAAGAATAATAGCTATGCTGATGGCTGGGTGTTTTAGTAGCCTGAGCTACGCCGCCGATGGGCGCTGGTTCGAAATTGAGGTCTTGGTGTTTAGCCAACCTGATGCGTTAATCAGTGAGACCTTAGCCAATGACAATGCCAAACTCGATGATTATCACAGTAATGACGATATTATCACTGAGGGCTATATCACGACGCTCACCAAGCAGTGCTTAGCGGGGCAGATTGACCCACCCACGACGCCTGCCAAACCTCTGCTTGCAAGTGACAACCAAGTATCCGCAGCGTGTGAATACAGCAAAGAGGATTTTAGCGCACTGACCCGTTTACCTCAGGTCGTCGATGGAGAGGTGTATGAACATACCGACACGCCTTATGTGCTAGCCCAATCGCAATTGCAATTTAGCGATAAGCGTGATCAACTGGCGCGC
This sequence comes from Pseudoalteromonas sp. MM17-2, assembly GCF_022347945.1. Taxonomy (NCBI): domain Bacteria; kingdom Pseudomonadati; phylum Pseudomonadota; class Gammaproteobacteria; order Alteromonadales; family Pseudoalteromonadaceae; genus Pseudoalteromonas; species Pseudoalteromonas sp. MM17-2. Next base: position 49,654 of record NZ_JAKRFV010000009.1, read on the forward strand.
ATTGGTAGGCAAGTGCTTTTGCACACAGGTTGGCGCTTTCCTGGGCAATCGAAACGAACGGCCCCTAAATTCCGCTTGTACGGTGGCGAGCTAATTGCTCGAGTGCCAAAAAATGTGCCTAATAGCGCAGATTTTTTGAGCCCAATACGTCCGGAATATAACTTAATTTGGCAGTTAGATGGCTTTTTAAAGGTGCATCTAAACCATTACCTCTATATTACCTCGGCGTTAACATTGCGTCAGACTGGGGATACAGAAACACACTTGAGTGGCGAGTTTTCGCAATTTCGTCGTGTTATTTCCGGCGAAATCCATTATTTTGACCACCCACAACTAGGCATGCTGGTGCAAATAAGGCGCTTTAACCATTAATTCAATGTGAGGAAAAACAATGAAAAAATCTCTCTTTCTCTCTTTAGCCACCGTGCTCACCTTGAGTGCCTGCTCGAAAGTAACGCTGGAGAATTACGAGCAACTGTCTGTGGGCATGGATAAAACCGAAGTCGAAGCCCTGCTTGGAGAAGCTGATGCGTGTGAAAAGAAAGCGCTTCACACTAACTGTATTTGGGGCTCTGAGAGCAAAAATATTCAAATAACCTTAGTTTCCGACAAAGTAACACTCTATTCAGAAAAAGGGCTGTAGCGAGGCCACGGCTCACGCACTGGGTGAGCCGATTTTTTCTAGGGCAACAATTTGTGAGCGATTGAGGGTGATCTTATAGCGCTGGGCTTGAGCCTCGTGGTTATCATCACGCGTCACGAGTACCACATTAATTTGATAACGCCTTTCAACGGCATGCTTGCGGATTTTTTTACCACTGTACTCATATACTCGCCCTTCCCCTTTACGTAAGTAGCGCACCATCGGCGCCATGCTAATGTTTATGCTCTGGTGCAAGGCATCGTAGCCTGGCATAAAGGTGTTCACGGGCACATCACATTCAAAGCGCATATACATCCATTGCGCTGCCTGCTTATTTTGCTGTCGGCGCTTAGAGAAGATAGCCGCTATCTCTTTGGGGATCCGCGTTGGTTTTATATATTCCAACCAGACCTTTTGTTTCGCCACTTTCACTTTCGTAGTGGAGTTATAAAAAGACTGTAACCATTTAGCACGGCCCATAATAATACGACGCCAAATAATACGCGTGATGTCTTCTTTAAAGATCTCCCTGAGCCCGTAAATGGTGCCTAATAAAGCGACTAAACCGATAGTTACCTGAGTGAAGTTGGTCCGTGCAGTCAGCACCAGTAACATGACAAAGGCCATCATAATCGCGGTGACCGAGCCTTTAACAACACGTCTTAATAAGGTGTTTAAGTTTCGCGTTTCTCGTCTGAGTACCACCCCATGCTCGATTAAGCGTTGCAACAAATGCATTTTATTCGCTAGCCGATTGGGGTCATCCACAGTGGATACAGAGTTATAACGTTTTTGTTCGCGGTAGCCGTTTTCTGCCTCGCAAAACTGAAGTAATTGCTTGCGCTCAACAGCATGCTCACTTCTTTTCGGTCCTTTATCAAGGAGTTTTAAAATCACTTGCTCAGCGTGCCAGCTAAGAAAGTTATCGGCATTGTAAAAAAACGACAACAACTTTTCTTCTTTGGGCTTATACCGCCGTAAACGCTTTAACAGCCGCTCAGTTTCTTGTTGCATGGCTTGAACACGAATAAAAAATGCATCCGGCTCCTTTATGGCCAACGCTTCATTAACATCGGTATCTAACGCCAACCTTACCTGATAACAATACAAGTTGAGGTTCTGCCGATAGTCTTGCTCATCACCTCGGTTTTTACTTATAAAACGACTGCGCACCAAAGGCAGGTGGATGCCACTGGCGTTATAAGCCATGCGCGTTTTCACATGGTTATGATAAAAGCTTTCTTCACTTAAAGTATTAGGATTGATCCCCATTTCATTGGGAATGCAAAGATACAACTCCACGAGCGAATGAGACTTTGGCAACAGCGATTGACTGATTTGCAGCCTGAGGCCTTCATCTTGTTTGAAGCTAATATGGTGATGCAAAGGAGCCGTACCTAGGTTGCTGAATTCAACTTAGTTATACCATTGTTTAGACACATAAAAAATGCCCATCAGCAAGCTGATGGGCATTTTATCACTCGTAGCTTAGCGCAGTTTAAAACTTAACGTTCACACCTGCGAAGAAGCGACGACCTAGTACATCATAAGTGTACGGGTCAGTGTTTGAGTCATTGTTACCTGTGTAGTACGGAGGCTGCTTATCAAACAAGTTGTTCACACCACCAGTTAGCGTTACTGCATCATTTACGATGTATGAACCACTTAGGTCGTGGTATGTAACACTAGGAGTTGTAGGTGCGTAACAGTCATCTTTTTCAAGACAGCTGAAGCTATCCATACCAGCAATGTAACGTGCTTGATACTGCATATCCCAGTTATCGCCCGAGACGTTCAAAGTGAAGTTTGACTTGATTTCAGCATAACCACCAGTACCTGATGTGATTAAACCTGCATAATCAACTGGCTCTTCAGTTGCTTGAACAATGTACTCGTCAAGGAAAGTTGTATCTAAACTTGTACGCCAGTTTAGACCTGCCGCTTCGAACGTATACTTAAGGTTCAAGTCGTAACCTGAAGTTTGCTCTGAACCAATGTTTTGCAACTGGTTGTTGAAAATAATACGACCAGTTGAGTCGATAGTTACATTAGCAGACTGGCAAAGTGCTAGACCAGAGTTCTTATCTGCGTCTTCAAGACAAGTATCAACGATGTACTGATTGTCTACTTCAGTGATTGCGTTCTCAATCTCAATGTCATAGTAATCAAGTGTCATTGAGAAGCCTTCGAACCAGCTTGGCTCATAAACTAGGCCTGCAGTTAGCGTGTCTGCTTCTTCAGGCATTAGATCTTGGTTACCACCTACAGTGACTTCTGCTTGGTCTTGCGCACCAGGGAATTCTACTTGCTCGAATGACGGAGAGTTACCAGAATATAGCTCGTCAACAGTTGGCGCACGGAATGCTGTTGAAACAACACTACGTAGCATTAGCTCTTCGTTAACTTTCCAAGTAAGACCTAGTTTCCATGTTTCGTCGCTACCGAACGTGCTGTAGTCGAACGCACGGATTGCTGCGCTTAGGTCAACCATTTCAGCAAAAGGCACATCTGCTAGAAGTGGTAGAGCGAATTCTACATACGCTTCGTTTACATCGAAGCCACCTGAGGTAGGTTCAACTGCTGGATCGTTAGCCAGACCCTGAGCTGTTAGTGAATCAGGCGTGTACCATGCTTTTTCTTGACGACGCTCAACACCTGCAGCGAATGCTGAGTAGCCAGCAGGCATTTCAAACATTTCGCCAGATACAGACGCAGACAAGATGAATAGTTGGCTACCACCGTTGTTTACTTCGGTGTAAATATTTTTGCGGAAATCTTCAGAAGTCCATGCAGCCTGATCAAGCGGGTTAAATGTACCTTCAACTTGACCTTCGTCATTTGTAAACATGATGCTGTCAGTAAGTGAACCTACGTTGTGTAGGTTGCTTAGCTTATCAACAGAGTCGTTACGACCGAAGTTAGCTGATACATCCCAAGCGTAGTCGCCTACAAAACCTTCCGCACCAATTACTGCACGAACAGTGTCTACAGACTGCTCGAAGAAACGAGGGCCTGTGTCGCTCATACGGCGACCATAGAAGATTTGGTCTCCATATGCGTAGTTAGCTGTTTCAGTGATGTACTCACCATCAGCATCACGGTCAGCAATGCCGTCACCATCACGGTCAACTTTTGAGTTGTATGTTTGACCTAGTAGTGAATCGCCCATCGCTTCATCGTACTTGAAGCCAAACCAGATTGGTTGCGGCGCCATTTGCTGCTGAGACCAACGCTTACTGTAGGTGAACTCAGTGAAAAGACGTGTGTCGTCTGTTAGCTCGTAGTTAGCGATACCTGTTAGGTTTAAACGCTCCATTGGCGTGTATAGGTAGCTATCAGGTGCGAAATTGTAACGATCTGCATCAGTGAACGGGTGCAGACCACCCATGCCGCTAAGGCCTGAGTCATTTAGCGCAAGACCTGAAGTGATTGGGTTACCGTCTTCGTCTACAGACTCACCTTTTTTGTTCACATCACCGATAACGCCATCTTGCCAAATGTGGCCACCTTGAGCGTATACAGAACCGCCGTTACAATTTAACTCACCGCCAGCTTCGGCAATTGGGCACTCAGAAAATTCACGGTCTGCTTGAGAAGCTTCGCCACGGTCTGTGTACTGAAGGCCAATTACAACGTTACCACGGTCAAAAGAACCACCTACAGTGATGTCGAACGAGCTTTCTTCTGCATCACCTTCACCGCTCATCGCAGTGTTAAGGTTCATGTCTAGACCTTCGAAGTTGTCTTTAAGGATGATGTTAACAACACCCGCTACCGCGTCAGTACCATATACTGCAGATGCGCCATCTTTCAGTACTTCAACTGATTTAATCATTGATACTGGGATAGTGTTAAGGTCAACAGTTGACGCTGCACCAGTACCAGAGTTAATCATACGACGACCATTTACAAGTACTAGCGTACGCTGAGCACCAAGACCACGTAGGTCGATACGCGCGTTACCGCCTGAACCATTGTTGATACCTGGGTTGGTCATGGCACCGCCGGTCGCAGTCATTTTTTGCAAAACGCTGTCGATGCTGGTTGCGCCCATCGCTTTGATGTCATCGGCGCCAATCAATGTAACTGGGCTAGCAGTTTCCATGTCGGCACGCTTGATGCGTGAGCCGGTCACTTGAATTTTTTCAATTGCTTCAGCTGAAGAATCTGCCGCAATTGCTTGAACACTTGAGAACATAGGCAGTGCCGCAGCAACGGCTAGCCCTAGTTGTGTCTTTTTCATATTAAACCCTACTTGTTGAATTTTTACCCATATCGGGCCGATAGCAGTTCATTTTTATATGAAGGTACTGCATAACGAGACGCAACTTAGGACTATTTAAATGAACAATAACTGAATGAAAGATTTAATTTTAACCCGCCTAAGCTGTGGGTATATAGATACATTACCCATGTAAAGAAATGTTATAAATGTATCAACCCACAAACCAGCAAAAGCAGGCAACCTACCCCACTTTCACACACTTATTTGACTAATGAAACTATGTGTACGCATTTTGTAATTCAATGTAACCAGCAGTAATTGTTTTAACTTAAATGATTATTTACAACCTATACACACAAACTTATTACCCCATTCAAAAACCTCCACTATTTTTTATAAGCGCACAGCGATCGCAATCAACTTGAGAATGATGCAAACACTTAACTTGAACGAATTTAATACAGGTTTGGATGATTTTTTATGCATATCAATTTACAGACACGCAGATATTCGCTGCGCAATAAAGACTTGCCGCACCAGCTTATCGACACCGAGTGAGCCAGTGCCTTCGTCTTTTAATATGCTGGGGTCGAGTTAATATGCTGGGGTCGAGATAAATTGGAAGTGATGAATTTGCTGTTGAGTGTTTTGTGCAGTTTCAACAACGAGTTGCCAGCGCATTGTTGGTTCACTGCAACTCCCTACTTGAGTGTTTGCAACCCAAGTGCCCGCGCCCACTTTGTTGAACAAAACCGGGATGCGTCCCATGTACATGCCAACACCCTCCAAGTGCGCTTTAATTACTTGAGTGTGCTTAGGCAGTGTTAGTTTTATCGCAAACGGGTTCTCAGGGTGAACCTGTTCAGCACTCAAGGCAAAGGTAATGTCTTGATGTGTTTGCTGCTGATGCTCGCAACAACTGGTATTCGGACTGAGATTTTCTATACTTGTCGTCGAGTCGCTGTCACAACCAGCGATAAGCAGTAATGTGCAGATCAGCACGCCAACACCAGAGCAAAGGGGGTGGCCGCTTGGGCGGTATTTTTTTTCACGCTCAACGCGTGGTGAAGTAATCGATTCTGTCACTGTATTACGTACTTGTAGCTAACACATTATTGGGCTGATGCTTTATTACACCAGAAGTCAGTTAAATTTTCCCCAACTTCTTGGGATAATTTGATTGAAGTCATTATTTTAGCCATTTGCGCTATCTTTTTAAGGTCAAAAATTTTATCATTTCGGCCGAAAATAATAAGCGTGTTTCGAGTGTGTTTTCTGAAATGCTCAAAGTGTTGAGGGTTTTAGATAGCGGGCTTGGAGCACAATCAGTAGGGCCTATTCGCATAGAATAGGTAATTCATTTCTAATCGCATAATAATGCAGCGGAAACCTGACAATGAGCCAAACAGTAGCATCACAAACTGAGTACAACTATAAAGTTGTTCGCCAATTCGCTATTATGACAGTGATTTGGGGCATCGTTGGCATGAGTGTCGGTGTTCTGATTGCCGCCCAGCTTGCCTGGCCAGCGTTGAACTTCGATACCCCATGGCTAACTTACTCTCGACTTCGTCCGTTACATACGAACGCAGTTATCTTCGCTTTCGGCACCAGTGCCCTTTTTGCAACGTCTTATTACGTTGTGCAACGCACCTGCCAAACCCGTCTTTTCTCCGACAAACTCGCGGCCTTCACGTTCTGGGGCTGGCAACTTGTCATCGTACTTGCAGCAATTACCTTACCTATGGGTATTACTAGCTCAAAAGAGTACGCTGAGCTTGAGTGGCCAATTGATATTCTGATTGCCGTCGTGTGGGTCTCGTATGCCGTGGTGTTCTTCGGCACGCTAATCAAGCGTAAGGTGTCACACATTTACGTGGCAAACTGGTTCTATGCTGGTTTCATTATCACGGTAGCCGTTTTACACATTGTGAACAGCATGGCCGTGCCTGTCTCGCTGACCAAGTCATACTCCATTTATGCCGGTGCAGTGGATGCCATGGTGCAATGGTGGTACGGCCACAACGCAGTAGGTTTCCTACTGACAGCGGGCTTCCTTGGAATGATGTACTACTTCGTTCCTAAACAAGCGGGGCGTCCTGTGTACTCGTACCGTTTATCGGTTGTACACTTCTGGGCACTTGTATCTCTTTACATTTGGGCTGGTCCTCACCACCTACACTACACTGCTCTGCCAGACTGGACACAGTCGCTAGGCATGGTGATGTCGGTGATTCTATTCGTACCTTCTTGGGGTGGGATGATCAACGGTATCATGACCCTGTCGGGCGCGTGGCACAAATTGCGCACAGACCCAGTACTGCGTTTCTTGGTGGTATCACTGTCATTCTACGGCATGTCGACTTTCGAAGGCCCGATGATGGCTATCAAATCGGTAAACGCCCTATCTCACTACACTGACTGGACCGTAGGTCACGTACACTCTGGTGCGCTTGGTTGGGTAGCGATGATTTCTATTGGTGCAATCTATCACCTAATCCCGGCATTGTTCGGCCATGGTCGCATGTACAGCATCAAGCTGGTTAACACGCATTTCTGGCTACACACTGTGGGCGTTGTACTTTACATCGTGGCAATGTGGATTTCAGGTGTAATGCAGGGTCTAATGTGGCGTGCAGTGAACGAAGACGGCACCTTAATGTACAGCTTCGTACAATCACTAGAAGCGTCTTATCCCTTCTACATCATGCGTTTCCTAGGCGGTGTATTCATCGTAACGGGTATGTTGGTTATGGCTTATAACTGTTATCGCACCATTGCTGCCAAAAAAGGCGCAATCGCTGACGATACACAGGCACAACCAGCTTAAGGGGTAGATGATGAGCAATAAAAACTCTAGCAACAAACACGAAATTGTTGAAAAGAACGTCGGCCTAATGGCCATCCTAACGGTGTTCGCGATTAGCTTTGGTGCACTTGTGGAAATCACCCCGCTGATGTTCCAAAAAGACACTACTGAGCCTGTAGATGGGCTTCGCCCACTCACAGCGCTTGAGCTTGAAGGCCGTGATATCTATGTTCGTGAAGGTTGTTACAACTGTCACTCACAGATGATCCGTCCTTTCCGTGACGAGGTAGAGCGCTATGGTCACTACTCGGTGGCTGGTGAGTCGGTATGGGATCACCCTTTCCAATGGGGCTCAAAACGTACCGGTCCTGACCTTGCACGTGTAGGCGAGCGCTACTCTGACGATTGGCACTACGCCCACCTTATGGACCCACGCGCTGTGGTTCCAGAGTCAAACATGCCAGCTTTTCCTTGGTTGGATGAAAACGTACTTGATGGCGAGTTAACGGCTAAGAAAATGGAAGTATTCCAGGATTTTGGCGTGCCTTATACGGATGAAGACATTCAAGGCGCCAAAGAAGCGGTGCAAGGCAAAACCGAAATGGAAGCCTTAATCGCCTACTTGCAACAACTTGGCACACACTTGAAGTAATTATTATGGATTACGGCACGTTCAGAGGCATTTTAACTCTGGTAATAATGGTACTTTTTATCGTGATTGTGTTGTGGGCATTCAGTAAGCGCAGTAAGAAGCGCTTCGACGACGCAGCCAACTCGGTGTTTGAAGACGAAAAGAAACACCAAAACACAATCACACATGAGGAAAAGGAGTCTGAGAAATGACTAGCTTTTGGAGTATTTGGGTCATCGTGTTAACAGTGGCCTGTCTAGCTCTCATTTTTGCTCTACTAGTTTGGAACTTGAAAAACTATGTGGGTGTAAAAGAGGGTGAAAGTTGTGGCCACGAATTTGATGGCATTGAAGAGGTGAACAACCCACTACCAAAATGGTGGACATACATGTTCTTCGCCACCTTTATTTGGGCAGTGTTTTACCTTGCTGCTTACCCTGGTTTAGGTAACTTTGAAGGCCTATTTAAGTGGAAAAGCTCGAACCAAGGCATTACGTCTTTAGAAGAGTCAAAGCAAGCCGTCAGTGAAGCCGAAGAAAACGGCTACCGTATTCAGCTTGACGATGAAATTCGTGCCGCTGAAAAACGCTATGGCCCTATCTTTGAGTCTTTTGCCAAGCGTGATGTACTTGACTTAGCAGCGGATGAAAAGGCGTTAGAAATTGGTCAACGTTTGTTCTTACAAAACTGCGCACAATGTCACGGCTCTGATGCGCGTGGCGGTGACGGCTTCCCTAATCTGACCGATAATGATTGGTTATATGGTGGCTCGCCAGATAAGATCAAAGAAACATTACTGCATGGTCGTGTAGCTGCCATGCCGAGCTGGGAAGCTGCATTGGGTGACCAAGGTATCAAAGAGATGACCGCCTATGTACTTAGCCTTTCTGGGCGTACAGTTAACCAAAAAGACGCTGAGGCCGGTGCCGCTAAGTTCGCTATGTGTGCTGCCTGTCACGGTGCTGATGGTAAAGGCTCTGTTGCTCACAACCTACCGTTTGGGGCGCCTAACCTTACCGATAACATTTGGTTATACGGTAGTGGCTCAAAGCGTTCAGTTGAAGAAACGCTACGTAACGGTCGCGCCGGTGTCATGCCCGCTTGGAAAGAAATTCTTGGCGAGGACAAAGTTCACCTGTTAACGGCATACGTATACAGCCTGTCTCAGGAAAAATAATCGCTTAGATTAATTGAAATCAAAAAGCCTCCTAATTTGGAGGCTTTTTTTTGGGAATTTTTGTTCTAATACCGTAAAATAGCAGCCACTATTCGGCAATATGAAGTGCGTTATGAAAGCAGTGTCTCCCCCTTGGTATAAGCAGTTTTGGCCTTGGTTTCTGTTGTTTTTCCCACTAGTGACAATAATAGCCTGCATCGGTCTTATCACCTTCGCTGTTGGCAACGGCCCTGATATGGTAGTGGATGATTATTACAAAAAAGGCAAGGCCATCAACCTCGAGCTGAGCAAGTTTAATAAAGCCAAAGCGCTCTACTTACACGGCGACCTTGATATTGACCAAGAGCGTGTGGTGTTCCGCTTTACCAAAGGCGACGCATCAAAAGTTGCAGCGCTCAATATCGGCCTGTATCACCGCACCATTGAAGAAAAAGATATTCGTTTTAGACTCACGCAAAATGCCCGTGGTGAATTCACGGCGCTATTAGACTCCCCTATCCCACAGGGTGCTTACACTGTGTTTATTACTCCTTTTGATGACAGCTGGAAGCTAAAAGAAAATATTCAGCTGCCCTTGAACGGCACCGTAAAAGTTGACCCTGAGTATAAGTAAATGAGCGCAAAGACGTGTTTTCACTGTCTTGAGCCAGTTCCGGCTGGCTTTAATGAATCGGTCACCATTCAAGGTCATGCGCAGCCCATGTGTTGCATTGGCTGTAAAGCTGTCGCCCAGACCATCGTTGACCAAGGCATGACCGATTATTATAAGTATCGCACAGAGTCTGCCGGTAAAGTCGAACAGCTCGTGCCAGAGCAACTTGCACTTATAAAAAGCTACGACCAAGAAAGTATTCAGCAAGAGTTTGTGGCTCATCAAGGCGACGATAAAGAGGTACTGCTCAGTGTCGAAGGGATCAGTTGTGCTGCCTGCGCTTGGCTGATTGAAAGGCAACTGCTCGCCCATCAGGGTGTAAAACGTGTTGATGTTAATACCTCCACTCATCGCGCCATGGTGGTGTGGAACGACGAACAGGTCAAGCTCAGCACCTTGATCACCAGTCTCGCTGAGATCGGTTATAAGAGTTACCCTTTTCAAGCTGATAGTGAAGCAGCACAAAAACAGGCAACAGCCAAGAGCTTTATCCGTCGCCTTGGCGTCGCGGGCCTGATGACCATGCAGGTGATGATGTTCGCCTTTGCCATGTACTTTGGCATGTTCTCGGGCATGGAGGAGAACTTTGAGCAATACTTCCGCTGGATCAGTTTAACCCTTGCTACGCCCGTAATTTTTTACTCTGCACTGCCCTTTTTAACCAATGCCATCAGTGGTCTTCGCGCTAAACAATTAAATATGGATGTGCCGGTATCGCTGGCAATATTCGGTGCTTACTTTGCCAGCTGCTTTGCCACACTGACCGAGCAAGGCGAAGTGTATTTCGAATCCATTTGTATGTTTACCTTCTTGCTGTTACTGGGTAAGTATTTAGAGTTTCGCGCTCGCCTTAAAGCCAGTGAATTTACCGCTAATTTGCAAAAATTACTGCCCCTAACAGCGCGCAAAGTAGAGAATAATGAAGAGCATATAACTAGCGCTAAATTACTCGTCTTAGGCGATATTGTACGCGTCAAAGCCGGCGAAACCATTGCCGCTGACGGCGTGGTGATTGCGGGGCATTCCAGTGTTGATGAGTCAATGATGACCGGCGAGCACCACCCTGTGACTAAGCGTGTAGGCGACCAAGTCCATGCTGGCACTCTCAACCATGACGGCATACTGACGATAGAGATCAATAAAGTGGGCCAAAATACCTTGGTCAACCAAATCATCAGACTGCAACACTCAGCATTAAGCCAACGCCCGCGCACAGCCCAAGTAACCGACAAGGTTGCCCAGTGGTTTGTTGCCTGCTTACTCATTTTTGCCTCGATTACCGCAGCAGCTTGGTACAGTATTGCTCCCGAGCACGCCTTTTGGATCACCATTGCGGTGTTAGTTGCAACTTGCCCATGTGCACTGAGTTTGGCCATCCCCACCGCACTAACCTGTGCTGTGGCCAACCTCACCAAGCGCGGGGTGTTAATCAAACAGTCTCATGTGTTAGAGACAGCCACCAAGCTCACCAAGGTGGGCTTTGATAAAACGGGTACCCTGACGTTAGGGCGCTTTGTTATTGACCACACGGAAATACTAGATAACGCCTACGACGAGCAGCAAATACATACATTGGCCAGCGCTTTAGAAGCGTATTCCGAGCACCCCATAGCCAAAGCGTTTACCGAGAGTGCGAGTGCTGCTACCCAACTAGTCATCACCGATGCCCAAGTACACACAGGTTATGGGGTGGCTGGTATTTGGCAAGGTCAGCGTGTGCACATTGGTAAAGCGAGCTGGTTTGCAGGCCCGCAACCTAAAAATGCGCAGGCGGTGTTATATGTAAACGAATCCGCCGTGGCCGCATTCTTTTTACAAGATAAAGTAAGAGAATATGCACAAGAGCTGCAACAGGAGTTAAAACATCAAGGCATTGAGCGCGTGATGCTTACTGGCGACCCCTCTGATAAAGGTGCCCAATTAAGCCAGCAACTGCAATTAGATGCATGTCACAGTGCGCTGCTGCCACAAGACAAATTAGCACTGATGCAATTGTGGCATAATCAAGGAGATATCTGTGCCATGGTTGGCGACGGCGTCAATGACAGTCCGGTATTTAACGCCGCACATTTATCGATTGCGATGGATAGCGGCGCCGATATTTCGAAGAACACCGCCGATGTGGTATTGTTAAACAGCGATTTACGTTCGGTGTCTAAGCTTATCACCATTGCCAAAAAAACACGCCGAATTGTTCGTCAAAACTTGGCACTGTCGCTGTGTTATAACGGCGCTATCTTGCCTTTGGCAGCGATGGGCCTCGTGGCGCCGTGGATGGCGGTCATAGGTATGTCTGCCAGCTCCATTATTGTTATTACCAACTCGTTGCGACTATTACGCCTATGAGCATTATTTATGTGTTAATCCCTATCGCTATTTTGTTCGTGATTATTGCCATCGGCATTTTCTTTTGGGCAGTCAAAAGCGAGCAATTTTCCGACTTAGATAAACAAGGCCACAGCATTCTCTTTGAGGACGACAAAGAAGAGCACGACAAGAGCAATGAGCGAGATTAACTTTATCGCTGCTTTGCTTATGGGCCTTGCCGGCAGCGGCCACTGCGTTGCTATGTGTGGCGGTATCGCCGGTAGTTTTCAATTGGCCAGTAAAGACCTTAACGCCGTCGGTGCAGCCAGTGCTTACAACATAGGTCGGCTATTTAGCTACACCCTAGCGGGTGCCCTTGTAGGAGGGCTAAGTGCTGCCTTTGCCAAGCAGAGTAACATCCTCAGCCAAGTATTAAGCTTATTCAGCGCAGTCTTTATGGTGTTGGTTGGCCTGTACGTGATGCGGCTATTTAATGCCCTTGGCCCAGTGGAAAAAGCCGGACAATGGGCTTTGTGGCGCCATATCGTAAAACTAAACCGCTACCTAATGCCAATTAATACCTATCCCAAGGCCCTGGGTTATGGTGCACTTTGGGGGTGGCTGCCATGTGGTTTAGTTTACAGCGCGCTAACTTGGGCTATCACCAGCCAAAGCGCGATTAATGGCGCACTATTTATGTTATGCTTTGCGCTTGGGACACTCCCTGCCATGTTGGCATTAGGATTAGGCGCCCAATTTATAAAGCGTGGCCTCAATCACCCATGGGTGCGCCTAGCACTTGGTAATCTATTACTTTGGTATGGGTTGTATAGCCTTATTGTTGCAAGCCAACCTCTACTGACGTAGATTTAACACAAACATTCAGTTCACCTTGGATAGTAAAATGGACGTAAAACCAACCCTTTCAGGTAAATACGCAGGTAAGTCAAACTGTGCCATTAGTTGCACAAACTGCTCTATTTCCCAACTGTGTCTGCCGTATAGCCTCAATGGCGATGAAATGGATCGTCTCGACGATATCATTGAGCGCAAAAAACCGTTGCACAAAGGGGATTTCCTGTTTGAATCTGGAGACGAACTGAAGTCCATTTTTGCCGTGCGCAGTGGCTCGTTTAAATCCTTTACTCTATCAGAGCAAGGTGAGGAACAAATCACCGGATTCCACTTAGCGGGCGACTTAGTTGGTTTTGATGGTATTCAAACCATGAAACATCAAAGCTTTGCCCAAGCCTTAGAAACATCTATGGTGTGCGAGATCCCCTTCGCTACGCTCGACGAATTAGCAGGGAAGTTACCGAAGCTGCGCCAGCAGATTATGCGCTTAATGAGTAACGAAATTAACTACGACCAAGAAATGTTATTGCTGCTAAACAAAAAAACCGCTGAGCAGCGCCTAGCCTCTTTCTTGTTCACCTTATCACGCCGCTTCAGCGAGCGTGGGTTCTCAGCCAGAGAGTTTCGTCTCACTATGACGCGCGGTGAAATTGGTAATTACCTAGGCCTCACAGTTGAGACCATCAGCCGCTTATTAAGCCGCTTCCAAAAAGGGGGGTTCATCCGTGTAGACGGTAAGTTCATCACCATTGAAGATCATGAAACCCTGGCCCACACGGCTGCGATAAGTTTGCCAAGCGATTGATCTAACTCAAACTCACAGACTGCGCCCCCTTTTCAATTGCGTTAATTGCGTTACACTGAAATGGTGTATATTACAATTCGCTTGGTAATGCAGGAGGCGCACAATGGATAAAATTAAACGTATTTTAGCTGTGGTTGATCCCACCGTGGAGCAGCAACAGAGTTTGTCTCGGTCTATCGAACTGGCGCGAAAAAGCGGTGCGCAAATCACCGCGTTCCTGTCCATCTATGATTTTTCTTATGAAATGACCACAATGCTCAGTGCCGAAGAGCGCGAAGCCATGCGCAAAGCGGTGCTCAGTGAAAAAGAGCAGTGGTTGAAAACCCTCACTCACCAATACCAAGATGTGCAATTTGACACCAAAGTGGTGTGGCATAACCGCCCTTTCGAAGCCATTATTCGCGAAGTGCTCGGCCATGATTATGATCTAGTCGTCAAAGGCACACACCAACATGACACGCTAAAATCGGTGATCTTTACGCCTACCGATTGGCACTTGATCCGTAAATGCCCGGCTCCTTTATTGCTAGTTAAAGATCATAATTGGCCAGTAGGCGGTGCAGTGGTGGCTGCGGTTAATGCTTCCAGTGATGATGAGCAACACCAAGCGCTTAATCAACGCATTGTTCAAGACGCTAAATTTATCGCCCAACTAGCTCAGGGCGACCTGCATTTAGTTAATGCTTACCCGGCAACACCGGTGAATATTGCTATTGAGATCCCGGAGTTTAATCCCTCACAGTACAATGAAACGGTGAAAGAGCACCATCTCAATTCAACGCGAGAATTAGGCGCTCAACATGGTATCGCCACGCACCATCAACATGTGGAGGAAGGTTTGCCTGAGGATGTGATCCCTCGGATTGCGAAAAAGCTCGACAGTGAACTTGTGGTGATGGGCACTGTGGGCCGCACCGGTCTTAGTGCGGCTCTTGTCGGCAACACCGCTGAGCATGTTATCGATAGTCTTGATTGTGATGTTTTGGCGCTGAAACCCGATGGCTATCACTCCCCGCTTGAGGACTAATCTGCAACCATTACACACTATCTGTCATTTGGGCGGCGCTAATGCCGCCTTTTTCTTGATGCCGCTGCACTGTATGCCTATAATACGCGCCTTTAAAATGAGCCGTAACAAGGGTGTCTAGGTGTCGCATTCAGCACAAGCCAAAGCGCAATATAACTTCAATAAACTGCAAAAGCGGCTACGCCGCCATACAGGTCAAGCCATTGCTGACTTCAATATGATTGAAGAAGGCGACCGCATCATGGTGTGCTTATCCGGCGGTAAAGACAGCTACACCCTACTCGATATTTTACAAAACCTACAACGCTCAGCGCCGGTACGCTTTGAGCTGTTTGCGGTGAATTTAGACCAAAAACAACCCGGCTTTCCTGAGCATGTGCTGCCCGAATACTTGGATGGTTTAGGTATTGAGTACAAAATTGTTGAAGAAGACACGTACTCGATTGTTAAAGATAAAGTGCCTGAGGGTAAAACCACCTGCTCGCTGTGCTCGCGCTTACGCCGTGGTATCTTATATCGCACCGCTAAAGAGCTCGGAGCAACTAAAATTGCTTTAGGCCACCACCGTGATGACATGATTGAAACCTTGTTTTTAAATATGTTCTATGGCGGAAAAATGAAAGGCATGCCAGCCAAGCTAATGAGCGATGACGGCCAGCACATGGTGATCCGCCCACTGGCCTATTGTAAAGAAGCTGATATCAGTGCATACGCACAACAAAAAGAGTTTCCAATCATTCCTTGCAACTTGTGTGGCTCGCAAGAAAACTTACAAAGACAGAACATCAAGGCGATGCTGCAGCAGTGGCATAAAGAATCACCTGGGCGTATTGAAAGCATCTTTACCGCCATGCAAAACGTGGTGCCCTCACATATGGCTGATACTTCGCTGTTTAACTTTGCACAGCTGCAAACCGGTGAAGTAATAGATGGCGGCGATATTGCGTTGGATAAAGCCCAGTTCGACACACCAACTGTTCCCGAAGAAGAACACTCTGACAGTGGTGTAAAAATTCAAGCCATTGAGCTGTAAGAGTATAATAAGGCCGCTTTTCAAGCGGCCTTATTCCTTTCTCTACTGCGCTATCCATGGCGTAATTCGGTGAATCTGCGTGCCTTCTACTAAGGTGTTATTATTGTCTTGCCACTGCTGCTCAATCGACACCTTACATTGCAAGCCTTGGCACTGCCAGCTGTCTGGCACCTTCGCCGGCAGCGTATCAGCAAAGTGTAGTTGCACCCCTTTATGTTCAGGTAACAAAAACGGCATCAGCGTACCGACAAAAAAGCCAGATAAGTCGCCAATTAAATCATCAAACTCTTGCTCGATGGTATAAGCTTGCGCATAGGTTAATCGTGTAAACGGTCCTAGCGCTTCAATTTGCATACTCAACTGGCACTGTCCTGACTGTGGCGTTGCTATGACCATAGCTTTATGGGTATCTAGTTGCTTGTCAAAGGGCAAGAACAGTTGCCCGTTATCGTCATAAGTTAAAGGAAAGCGTTCGCGCTCGGTCACGATTTTGCCTTCCTTTAGCACGCAATTTTCTGCATTTTCATAGGTTTTTAAGTAAAAGCCGACTTTAGCGTGTTGGAAATTGCCTTCGTTGACAACCTCCATACGGTCGAAAAAGCCATCGTAAGACATCACCACAGGCTCATCTGTTGGCTGCGCATTCACAGCCATTGAACACATTAATGTGGCAATAAAAAGGCATTTATTCATCGAAGTAAGTCCTGTTATGGTCAATCATCGCTTGCAGCTCTTCAATATAGGCTTCACCGCGCTCAGAGTAAGACATTAACCCATACGTCAGCGCCTTGGCATCGATTGGCTGTTGTGCTTTACGTAAGTCGGCGCGAATATCGCGTAATTCACGATACGCGCTGTTGGTGTTGATATTGTAAAAATAGGCATTCACCGCCTCTTGCACTGACTGATACACTGCAACCTCATGCTTTGCCCCTTGGTTGCGGCGCTTTGGCACCATACCGCAGCCCTTACTAAAGCACCATTGCCCAAAAAAGTTAAGTCCGATGCGGGCAAAACGTGAGGTACCCCATGCCGACTCATTGGCCGCCTGCATCATGACTAATTCTTTAGGGATCACATCCACTCTGCGCAATGCTTGGCGCAATGATAATTCACTAATTTGTTCATCTCCCAGCCCATATTCAGCGAAAATATCGCTGACTTTATCAATCTGCACTTCAGTAAGTGGCTCATCAAATTGGGTCATCATCAGGGCGATTTCTAACACTGCACGCTGTGAGCGTAACTTAGCATTCGCTTTTTCAATAGGCTCGCGAATAAAGTCAAAGAACGCCGCCTTTTTCTGTTTTACATCCTTTATCGCAGCAAAATTAGGTAGCTTAACGTTGTGCAGAGGTTTTTCCGGCACTGTTGGCTTTTCTACAGTGGGCTGCTCCTCACGTGGCTGAGTGTCTGCGACACGGGTTCCCCATATGAACGGGTATAACAATGCAGTCACACAGATTATTACGGTTATTAGCAGTCCAAGCTTTTTTATCATGAATCCTCCACGAGCCCCCAAGGCCAGATCAAAAAACGCGGCATTATATCGCGAACATGGTTGTTTTAAAAACGCAATCTGAACACTCGGGT
Organism: Pseudoalteromonas sp. MM17-2; assembly: GCF_022347945.1. Taxonomy (NCBI): domain Bacteria; kingdom Pseudomonadati; phylum Pseudomonadota; class Gammaproteobacteria; order Alteromonadales; family Pseudoalteromonadaceae; genus Pseudoalteromonas; species Pseudoalteromonas sp. MM17-2. The sequence continues at coordinate 67,411 of NZ_JAKRFV010000009.1, forward strand.
GATTGAAAAGACTTTGTTTTATTTATAGTTTACACTTTGCACAGTGCAAAGGATCAGATTGAGGAAGCCATGCAGCATATCTGGCAACAACGGCGCGCCGATGAACACAAACACCGCCCTAATGACAATCGCTCATCCTGGCAAGTGGATCGCTCACGTATTATTCATGCCGCAGCGTTTCGCCGCCTGCAAGCCAAAACCCAAATTATGGGTATTGGCCTGAATGACTTTTATCGCACTCGCTTAACCCACTCTTTGGAAGTTTCGCAAATTGGCAGCGGTCTATTACGTCATCTCAGTCGACAACATCCAGATATTACTTGTCTTCCTGATGAGTCATTACTTGAAACCTTGTGTTTAGCCCATGATATTGGTCATCCACCATTTGGCCATGGCGGTGAAATTGCCCTGAATTATATGATGCGCGAACACGGTGGCTTCGAGGGCAATGCGCAAACCTTGCGGATCGTCGCGAAGTTAGAGCCCTACACGCAGGGCTACGGCATGAACCTAACCCGACGCACTTTACTGGGGTTTATAAAGTATCCAGCGCTTATTGATACACTTTGGCACACTCACCCAGAGCAAAACGCCAAACAACAATTTATAAAAGCGCACGATTGGCGCCCGGCGAAAGGCTTATACAATGATGACCAAGATTTGCTTGATTGGATTTTGGCGCCGCTCGATGACTCACAACGCCAACGCTTTACTAGCCATGAGCAGTATGATGCATATCGCCACAAAACCCGTTATAAATCCCTCGATGCCGCCATTATGGAATTGGCAGATGACATTGCTTATGCGGTGCATGATCTTGAAGATGCGATTGCCACCGAGCAAATCACTGTCCACGATTGGCAGGCTCATGGCGAGCCAGCACTTGCTCAAATCGATTGTCCTTGGCTAAATGACAGCCGCATCACTGAACGGCTTTTCTTTGGCTGTGAAGCGCAGCGTAAAGACATCATTGGTGAGTTAGTTAACTTGTTCATTACCCAATCCCGACTTGAGCAAACAGACACCCGTTTTGGGTGCGATATTTTGCGCTATCAAGTGATCCTGCCCAGCGCTTACATGAGTTTATTAAACGCGCTCAAACGCTTTATTTATAAACGCCTTATTCGCGCCCCACATATGCAGCAAATTGAATTTAAAGGACAAAAACTAATCATGGAATTATTTGCCGCATTTGCCAGTGATCCCCTACGCTTGCTGCCGGAAACAACCGCATTGAGTTATCGTAAAGCCGAGCAACAGGGCGATAATCCTTTACGCGTGCTATGTGATTACCTCAGTGGCATGACCGATGAGTATGCATACAAAACTTATCAACGGTTGTTTGCGCCGACCATCGGTGTTTAGCTACATAGTAGGAACACAGCAATTGCTTTACGTTCGTCTAAACTAATGAGGCAATTACGAAACGTCTGAGTATTCAAGGACCGACACCAATGCATTACCCTTTATGCTTACTGGCGTTGCTCATAAGTACTAGCAATAATGCCAACACAACCAGTTCGTTGCCTGATACCTTACTAGAGGAGCGTCAGGTCGTTATCAAACAAGCCGATAAATACGACTGGTTACGCCTAAATTCCGGAGAGTGGCTTAAAGGAGAGCTGAAATCGCTCTATGACAAAAAAGTGGAATTTGAAAGCGATATTCTCGATACCCTGATCATTGATCAAGAAGATATTTATATGGTCATATCTGGGCGCTCTCACAGTGTGCGCTTTAATGACGGCACAGTGCAACAAGGGTCGCTGAATATATCCGGAGGCTATGTGGTTGTGGGAAACAGTCCTTCGCAATATCGCTATCAAGACTTAGTTTCTATTGCGCCTAGTGCCGAAGACGAGCTGAGCGCTTGGTCTATTAAGGTCGGCGTAGGCGCGAATTTAAGCAGAGGGAATACCGAACAAACCGAGCTCTCGGCCAGTGTTGATATAAAACGTCGGACGGCCAGTAACCGGTTACTCATTACCGCGCTGGCAGATCGTACATCAAACGACGATAAGGTGACTGAAAACAATGTCCGAGCGAATGGCACCTTTGATTGGTTTTATACCAGCTCACTGTATTTTCGCCCGGTATTTTTTGAGTATTACCGCGACCCTTTTCAAAATATCGATAACAAATACACCCTGGGTGCTGGTTTTGGCTACTACTTAATAGACACAGATAAACTGGAATGGGATATCGGTGCGGGGCCAGCCTATCAACGAACCGAGTTTAGTGATGTTGCTGCGGGGCAAGATACCAGTAATTCCTCCACCTCTTTTTATTTTGAGTCAAATTTGGATTACGAATGGCGCACCAATGTAGATTTAAAGTTTGACTATCGCTTCACCTTTGCCGAGAACGCCTCAGGTGGTAATGCTCAACATGCTCTTGCTGGCGCTTCTATTGATATAACTAACGACATAGATTTGGACTTATCATTGGTGTGGGATCATCTTGCCTCCCCTGTGGCTAATGCCGATGGCAGTATTCCCAAGCAGGATGACTACAAGATGATTGTTTCTTTGGGTGTTGAACTTTAGGAGAGCCAATGAAATTTCTGCCATTAAATGTTGTCACCGCAGCGCTCTTGTCTGTGCTGTGCTATAGCGCCAATAGTCATGCACAAAGTATAGAACAGCGTCTCAGTGCGCTTGAACAGCGCCTCAGCGAGCTAGAAAAGCAGTTGGCTGCTAAAGATAAAAAAATCGCTGCATTGGAGCGCGAACAAAAACGCACCCAAGTAGTGGCCAATAATGCCAAGGTCTCAGCGATAGAGGCGCAGCAAGTGCTCTTTAATGACACCACCCGACCGAGTCACCGTTTTGCCGCCCCCGCCAAAAGTATTCGCTTAAGCGACTCAACGACGACGTTGCAACTAGGTGGACAAATTTGGCTTGATGCTATATATAATCACGGCGAAATGACGAATCGTGCCGGCTTTCAAACCTCTTCTATTGCTTATGATGACAACACCACCAACGACAACACGCTGTTGAGCGCTGGCCAATCTAAGCTGTCGTTTCGCAGCCATACGCCCACCCACTATGGTGATATGACCACGCGCTTTGAATTCGATATGTTTGATGACCAAGGTAATGCCGATTTTCACCTGACTCACCTGTGGGGTGAGCTTGGGAATTGGGGAGCAGGACAAACCTTTTCCGGGTTTATGGACATCAATTCATTTCCCAACATCATTGATTATTGGGGTCCCACTGCCATGGTGTTTACCCGTCAACCACAAATCCGCTATCGCACTGAACAAAGCGCATCGGGGGCAACATGGATGGTGACCATGGAGCGCTCTGACGCCGACTTGGCATTTCCTCGAGATATCGACCCCGCGACCCTTTCTTTCAATGAGCAGAACGATTGGCCAGACGCTACGCTCAGTTATCAGCAGCGTTTCACAGATGGCTACATAAAAGCCGCCCTATTACTACGTAGCTTAGGCTTTGAAACATCGACCCAAGAAGACTCGGTAACTGGATGGGGTATCAATGTCACTGGCAATTATGCCCTTGATAAAACTCATTTATTGAAGTTCCAATTTGCAACTGGCGAAGGCATCGCCCGCTATATCAATGACCCGTGTTGCAGTATATACAGCGCTATCACCGGGGGCAGCGATGCAGGCTTAAACAGCAACGGCGATTTACAAGCAATTGGTATCAGTGGCGGGTTTGTGTATCTCGATAAGCAATGGAGTGAGCGCTTTACATCTAGCCTAGGGGTAAGCTACGTCGACGTTGACAACCTTGCTACGCAACACGCTAGAGCATTTAATAACAGTCTCTACAGCACTATTAACCTTATTTGGAACCCAACTATGATGTCCCGTTTAGGCGTGGAGCTACAATACGGGGAAGTAGAGAGTTTTGCCGGTGAGCAGGCTGATAACCTGCGCCTGCAAACCTCATTTGGCTTTAAGTATTGAAGCGATGATTTACTAGCGTTATTGCTTAGCAAGCATTTAATCTTTGGTTCATAAGGCGCGTGCTTAAATCGCCGCCCTGATGTTATGGCCTTTTTATCGGCCCGGGTTTGTGCTCAACCCCTTAATAGGACAGTGAAACAATGAAAACGTGGATAAGTTCAGCCTTTTTATCATTCATTATTTTGTGCAGTACCGCCTGTTTGGCTCGCCCTTATGACCCACAGAAGGTCGAGCAAGTGCTCAATACTGCTCATGCTTTATACAAAGATACCAATGCAGGAGCCAACGCCGATTATATCCCGGCTCTGGCCAAAGTGGACTCTAGTTTATTTGCCATTGCTATCGTCACCGCTGATGGTCAAGTATTCACTCAAGGTGATATTGACGCCACATTTTCAATTCAGTCCATTTCGAAGGTATTTACGCTCGCCTTAGCCATGGAGCAGCAAGGCAGCGCAGCAATAGTCGATAAAATCGGCGTCAACGCCACAGGGTTACCATTTAATTCTGTTGCTGCCATCGAGCTGAACCAAGACCGCTCAGTCAATCCACTGGTCAATGCCGGGGCCATGGCCACAGTGAGTCTGCTAGAAGGTGATAAGACGCAGCAAAAATGGCAGTCGATTGCTACTTGGTATGATCAATTTGCTGGCCGAGAGCTGGCGGTGATGAACGAAGTATATCAATCAGAGTCGGCAACCAATGGCCACAACCTCGCTATCGCTGAACTGCTTAAGTCTTATGACCGCTTCTACGGTGATGTGGATATGAATTTAGATATCTATACACGTCAATGCTCAGTGGGAGTGACGACCAAAGACCTCGCGATGATGGCTTCCGTACTCGCGAATGGTGGCACGCACCCAGTCACTGGCGAAGCGCTAATGACAGCAGAAAATGTTCAACGTGTGCTGGCGGTGATGGCTACCGCAGGGCTTTATGAAACCAGTGGCGACTGGGCGTTTCAGGTAGGCTTACCAGCCAAAAGTGGTGTCGGTGGTGGCATTATCGCGGTGATGCCAGGCAAGTTTGCTATTGCTGCTTTTTCACCAAAACTTGATGAGGCTGGCAACAGTGTGCGCGCTCAGCGGGCGATAGATTATATCGCCGATAAGGCCAACGCCAATGTATTTAGTCATCTTGATTAATTGTCCCTATCCGCATTGACTTCGTTATCAACGATGCAACGAAAAACGCACCTTTTTCAAGGTGCGTTTTGATATCCAACTTGTGGAAAAATGACTGAGCGAGCTCAATCACTCATTAGATTGCAGCATTACGGTAACGCTTAACAAATTCTTTAACCGGCTGGCCGTTACAACGAAGGTTAGATAGACGCTTGTTCTGTAGGCTTAATGTGCTTAAACCTTTTTGCGCAGCTTCCAAACATAGTTGTGTTTCTCGCTGATTATTTTTAGCGTAAAGGCTCACTGCAGTGTCGCTATTTGCGTTTTCAACCGTCACATTTTTAGCGATATCACGAATATCTTGACCGTTGCAGTACAAGCTAGAAGACACGCGGCTTACACGAATGCCATGTTTTGCACCTAGCTCTTTTGCTGCCGCTAAACCTTGGTTCGCAGCTGCTACGCAGACCTGAGACTCAATACTGTCGTTTTTAGCAAAATAAACACGCTCTGTGCTGGCAAAAGCTGAAGTAGCGAATAAACAAGGGATAACAAGGGCAGTAAGTTTGGTCATGTAAGACTCCACAAAAATGAACGAGTGATCAAAATTTGAACTGAATTTTATATCCACAAAATACGATGTCAACTGCATTAGCTATGCAATTAAAAATATTTTAAAGAATTAACAATTCATATACGTAATCACATTTATCATGTAACAAATGCTTAATAGCTGTACTTTTTGCTCACAATTCAATCATCTTAAAAATGTCGACTCGTTCAGTAAGACTGCATTTTTAATCGAAACAAAAGCGTAGCCATTTTTACTTGTCGACGGGCTTGGTATACTGCCAACAACGCCGTTATTTAGTGCAAAAGGATCTCCGGACATGAAACTTATCTCATTTAATATCAATGGCATTCGCGCAAGGTTACACCAACTGCAGGCGCTATTGGAAAAACACAACCCTGATGTCGTTGGCCTTCAGGAGATTAAAGTACATGACGACTTATTCCCTGTCGCCGATGTTGAAGCCATGGGCTACCACGTGTATTTTCACGGGCAGAAAGGTCATTACGGCGTGGCAATGCTAACCAAAAACCCCGCTAAGCAGGTGAAAAAAGGCTTCTCTACCGATACCGATGATCATCAAAAACGCATGATTGCCGTTACTGTGGAAGATAGCCATGGTGATGATGTTACGGTGCTAAATGGTTATTTCCCGCAAGGCGATAACATCAATCATGAAACCAAGTTCCCTTATAAACGACAGTTTTACGCTGATTTGATGACCGAATTGGATAGCCATTACCACGCTGACAGTAAATTAGCCGTTATGGGGGATATCAACATTTCCCCAACCGACCTAGACATCGGTATTGGTGAAGCGAATAAAAAGCGTTGGCTAAAAACCGGAAAATGCTCATTTCAACCACAAGAACGCGAGTGGCTGGATACACTGCTGGCCTGGGGCTTGGTCGATACCTATCGCCAATGCCACCCAGATACGGACGACCAATTTTCTTGGTTTGACTATCGTTCGAAAGGCTTCGATGATAACCGAGGACTGCGAATTGATGTAATTTTGGCGACCAAGGCATTGGCGAGCACCCTGAGTGACAGCGGCATTGATTATGAGTTAAGAGGCATTGAAAAGCCTTCTGATCACGCCCCAATTTGGAGCACTTTTTAAACGCAGCCATGAGCTATATCATACTTGCAATTATCCTTGCCCTGAGCATCGATAAAGCCAGTTTAACCGGGTTGATAGCGCATCCTGCTCGGCAAAAAGGCTTATTTGCCTGCGCCTTAGTACTGGCACTACTTTGGCGTATCAAGGCAGGTATATTCCCGGGCCTAGATATCCATATTCTTGGCGTCACTGCGGTCACTCTGATCTTAGGCTGGCGCCTAGCGACACTGGCCAGTGTATTAGCAACGGCCTTGTTGCTGGCGTTTTCCGTGGTCAGTATTGAAAGTGCAGCAACCTTCATCATACTGACGGCGCTGATCCCTATTTACTTTAGCTATTTGTTATTTATTGTGGTGTATCACGCCCTTCCCCGGCATCTGTTCATCTATATTTTTGTTTGTAGCTTTTTGTGTGCAGCATTGGCCAATTGCCTGAAAATTTTTGTCGGTGCCGGCTATTTTTGGTTTATCGGTAGTTATGATTGGGTAACGCTCACTGAAAACTACCTATTTTTAAGCGCCCTGATCTGGTTTCCCGAAGCGATGCTAAATGGCATGGCTATGACATTGATGGTGATCTATCGGCCACACTGGGTGCGCACCTTTTATGATAAGGAATACCTCTCTCAATGAGTGCTTACTGTTGTCCTCTTTGCCAGCAACCGCTGCAACGTCAAAACCAAGCATTGGTGTGCGCCAAGGGCCATCAATTTGATTATGCCAAAGAGGGATACGTCAACTTGCTCCCGGTACAGTTTAAAAAATCCAAACAACCTGGAGATAATCAGGGCATGGTGCAGGCGCGAAGACGATTTTTAAATGCGGGCCACTACCAATTTATGCGTGATGCGCTGGCGAAAGAAGTCTCGGCGTGTTACTCGGGAACAGGTTATGTTGTCGATATGGGCTGCGGTGAAGGCTACTATAGCGCAGCGATGGCAGCACAACTCCAAGACCCAGAGCTTGTTCATGGCATTGACATTGCAAAACCTGCCGTGCGTTATGGAGCCAAGCGCTACCCTGGTTGTCAGTTTGCCGTGGCGTCAACCAAACAAATGCCCATGGCCAGTGGCTGCGCCAGTGTGGTGAGCAGCGTATTTGCCCCTATTTTCGCCGATGAAAGCGCACGCTTGTTACAGGACAACGGCCACCTTATTGTTGTTTCGCCAGGGCCAAGACACTTAGCGCAGTTAAAAGCGCTCATATATCAACAGGTGCGCGAGCACACTGCTCCTGACACACCGCCCGGATTCAATCGGCAACGGCAACAGTTGTTACAACAGCAAATTTCATTACCTGGAGAAGATGCCAGAGATTTAGCCCTGATGACACCCTTTGCATGGAAGTTCAGTGAAATTCAAATGGCAGATTTGGCAAGCGCCGATGAGGTGACTATCGACGCCGAGTTTTTCATTACGGTGTATCAGAAAATATCCTGACGAAAGGCTTTGTCCATTTTTTCAAACATATCACGGAGCAACTTAGCCAACTCCATATAGCAAGGTTTAGTTTTTGCTGGTGCTCCTTGATATCCTTGTGCCGCCATCTTCTCGTGAAGTTCACGATACCACAGTGCCATACTTGGTGGCAGCGGTGTCTCAGCACGTTTTCCGAGCCATAACAAACCTTGCACCGGTAAAGACAAGATCAGTAAGGCGCATGCAAGAGCGGGCCCCAAAAACTGTTGCCCCAACACCTGAAGCTGAATCACTAAACTTGTCAGTGCCACCGCAGGCATGATTTTGATAGCGAAGGCCGTGGCATTCACCACCCTGTTTTCTATAAACAGCGGCGCTAGCTCACGCCGTAGCGGCCACACTTTAGTGTACTGGTGACCTTGCTGTATTTGCGAAATAAGACTTTTTTGCATTTGCGCCTCTAACAACTAACGCTATGTCTGAAATTAAGGTAAAATATATATCACCTATCAATTATACCTTAGTCTAGTTTTGCACTAGGTTCACCTAAGGATTATAGCTAATCTTTTGGCGCCCGACTAAGTTCATTGATGGGTTCACGTTCCTACATTCAACCACAGGTCTATTTAATGTCTGTACAACACGTCCTCGTAGTCAATTGTGGCAGCTCAAGTTTGAAGTTCGCTGTTATGGATGCCAACTCTGGCGATGAACTACTCACTGGATTAGCAGAACGTCTGCACAGTGACGACGCCACCTTAAAGTATAAATTTGCTGGCGACAAGCATACTAACGCCTTACCTAAGGGCGCCGATCACCAAACAGCGATCAATACCCTGGTCACGCTTATTGGTAATTTCTCTTTGAGCCAACATTTAATCGCCGTAGGTCATCGTGTGGTGCATGGCGGCGAACAATTCACCGGCTCGCAGATTATCACTCCCCATATTATTGATGCCATTACTCAAACGGCACAATTAGCGCCATTGCATAACCCAGCAAACCTAACGGGCATTCGTGCTGCACAGGCGGCATTTCCTGAGCTCGTTCAGGTTGCCGTATTTGATACCGCCTTCCATCAAACGATGCCTGAGCATGCTTATTTATATGCCTTGCCTTACTCATTATATGAGCGCCATGGTGTGCGACGTTACGGCTTTCATGGTACCAGTCATGCGTATGTGAGTTTAATGGCTATTAAAGAGCTTGGATTAGATGCAGATAACAGCCGCATCATTAGTGCTCACCTCGGCAATGGCTGCTCGGTGTGTGCGATAAAAAATGGCCGCAGTGTTGACACCAGCATGGGGCTCACTCCTTTAGAGGGCGTGGTGATGGGCACTCGCAGTGGTGATATCGACCCGGGACTGTTTGACTTTCTGACTAACCAACTAGGTTATGCCAGTGCAGAAGTCAGCGACATACTCAACAAGCAAAGTGGCTTGTTGGGGATCAGCGAATTATCCAATGACTGTCGCACCATAGAAGAGGCGCATGTAGCTGGCAATGCCAAGGCTACCCTGGCCCTGGATATTTTCTGTTACCGTCTGGCTAAGCAGATTGCTGCTTATTTAGTACCGCTTGCTGGTCTCGATGCACTTATCTTTACCGGAGGCATTGGCGAAAACTCAGACATTATTCGCGCTAAAGTGCTCGCCCATTTAGCCTTTTTAGATATCCATGTTGATGCAGAGAGTAACCTTGCGGCCCGCTTTGGCAACCTCGGCGTTATTACCACGGCAACCAGCCATGCTCAGGCGGTGGTGATCCCCACCAATGAGGAGTGGATGATTTGCCAAGATGCCGCTCGCCTAGCAAAAGGAGTATCATAATGTCACGTCGTATTATGCTCATTCCCGTCTCCACGGGGGTCGGCCTTACCTCTGTATCCGTGGGCTTAGTGAGGGCCTTGGAACAAAAAGCCATCAAAGTAAACTTCTTTAAACCCATTGCCCAACCCCGTCGTGGCGAGTGTGGACCTGAGAAATCGACTGCGATCGTGAAAATCGGCTCTAGCATCAATCCACCGGAGCCATTTTCTTTGACCTACGCTGAAAATATGATTGGCGATGGCAAAGGAAATACCTTGCTTGAAGAGATCGTTGAGCGTTTTGAAAGTGCAATTCATGATGATGAAATTGCCATCATTGAGGGCATGGTACCAACCAGAAACCAACCTTATGCGGGGCGTGTGAACCGGGAAATAGCCCAGACTCTTGGCGCTGATATTGTGTTTGTAGTGACCCCCAGTAATGACTCTTTAGAGGAGTTAGAGGACAAAATTGAGATAGCCGCTGGCAATTACGGTGGCATCAGTCACCCGCGTGTGCTTGGTTGTATCTTTAACAAAGTGAATGCGCCGCTTGATGAACAAGGCCGTGCACGGGCCGACTTGGTTGAGCAATTCAACCCGGAGCAACTAGAAAATGAGCTGCACCGTTTAGCCTCGATGCCGCTATTTCGCCGGCAACCATTTCGCTTGCTCGGTAGCATCCCATGGGATTTCGAGCTGGTCGCTCCAAGAGCCATCGATTTAGCACAGTATCTTGATGCTAAAGTGATTCATCAAGGCGATTTATTGCATCGGCGCTTACGTCGCGTAACCTTTTGTGCGCGCACCGTGTCTAACTTACTTAACCATATCTCTCCCGGGGTGTTACTGGTTACACCGGGGGACCGTTCAGATGTGTTAGTTGCAGGTTGCTTATCGGCGATGAACGGCACCAAGATAGGAGCCATTTTGCTCACCGGTGATATTGAACCTGAGCCCCGTATTATGGCGCTGTGCCAACAGGCTATGGAACAAACCGGCCTGCCTATTTTAGCTACCGAGCACGATACGTGGCGCACGTCATTATTGCTGCATAACTTTAACCTTGAAGTGCCCTGCGATGATGAACAGCGCGTTGATAAAGTTAAGGCGCACCAAGCCACCTATATCGATAGTCAGTGGCTCGATAGCTTGGCGCAAAGTTCGCAGAAAACACGTAAACTCTCGCCGCCAGCATTTCGTTACTTGCTTACCGATAAGGCTCGTAGAGCCAACAAAACCGTAGTCCTGCCGGAAGGCGAAGAGCCACGCACCATCAAGGCTGCGGCTATTTGTGGTGAGCGCGGCATTGCCCGGACTGTGCTATTGGGCGACCCTCAAGAGATCGCGCGTATCGCTGAGCAACAAGGCGTGGAACTCAATGACTATGTTCAACTTGTTGACCCTGACAGCATCCGCGCTAACTACGTTGCACCTATGGTTGAGCTGCGTAAGAACAAGGGTCTTACCCATGTTGTCGCCGAGGAATTGCTGCAAGATAACGTTGTGCTGGGCACCATGATGTTAGCCGAAGGCGAAGTCGATGGGCTAGTATCTGGGGCTGTCAATACCACAGCCAACACCATTCGCCCACCGCTGCAGTTGATTAAAACGGCGCCAGGCTCATCACTGGTATCATCGGTCTTTTTCATGTTGCTGCCAGATCAAGTACTGGTTTATGGCGATTGTGCTATTAACCCAGACCCAACGGCGGAACAATTGGCAGATATTGCTATCCAGTCGGCAGATTCAGCCGCCGCTTTTGGCATTGAACCCAGGGTGGCGATGATCAGCTACAGCACCGGTAGCTCGGGCGCGGGCGCCGACGTCGAAAAAGTACGGACCGCCACTGAATTAGCGCAACAAAAACGTCCCGACCTTATCATTGATGGGCCACTGCAATATGATGCCGCGATCATGGAAAATGTAGCGCGCAAAAAGGCCCCAAATAGCCCGGTAGCCGGACAGGCAACGGTGTTTATATTTCCTGACTTGAATACCGGCAATACCACCTATAAAGCTGTACAGCGAAGCGCCGAGTTAGTGAGTATTGGCCCGATGCTTCAAGGCATGCGTAAACCGGTGAATGACTTAAGCCGTGGTGCCTTAGTGGATGACATCGTCTACACCATCGCACTCACAGCAATTCAAGCACAACAAGCAGCTGAGCAACTGAGCGACGCCTGAACAATAATCAGGCAGTACAAATAAGTGCTGCCTTTTCATAAAGTTATAGACTATTAACCACGCTACCCCCAAACTTATCCACAGCTTTTGTTAGCAACTTATTTTGTCGCCATGGCCCTTACGGCTCGACCCCACTCTTAATATCCATTTATGTTGGATTTGCTTATAATCTAACTAAGCAAAAGCAAAGTCCCTAGACCCGTCGAGTTATTTTCGGTATAAGTTAACTTTAACCTCAAAGGGGATCGTTATGGCTAAACAAACGCTACAATTGCTTGCGAACGACTTTACGATTCATAGCTTTGAGAGCACCAGCGAGATCCCCAAAGCCATTACCCAAAGCGAGTTTTATTTCGTTGCCAAAACAGCTGAAGAGCTTTCCGTTGTATGCAACAGCGATATTGAGCTTGATAGTTTAGAGCAAGAACCAGGCTGGGTGGCCTTTGAAGTACTCGGTCCCCTTGGCTTTTCGCTTACAGGTATATTGTCTAATATTTCCGGCGTGTTGGCACAAGCGAACATTTCCATTTTTGCTGTATCTACCTTTGATACAGACTATATTTTGGTTAAACGCGTACAGGCAAAAAATGCCATGTCGACACTTAAAAAAGAAGGTTACACCGTTCGCTCATGAGCCAAGTTAGTCAATTTTGCTTGCCAGCTCAGTTACCCCCTTCACCCACCCTAACACTGTGTGCTCCTGTGAGCGGCCAAGTGCACCCTATAAGTTGCCTGCCCAGCGCACTTATGGCACATGGTTTACTTGGCGCTGGGGTGTGTATCGAGATGCATTCACATAAGTTGGTAGCCCCTTGCGACGGTCAGCTAATCAGCGTTGATATGGGTGCCAAACAATGGCGCTTTAAAAGCAATAACGGCGTGCATATATTAGTGCATTTACACAGCGATGAGCCCACGCTAACGAATAAGGCAAAACTATCGGCGCTTAACTGCACCCCTGTACGCAAGGGGATGCAACTCGCTTACTTTGACCTACGCCAGTTTAAATCGGCACCTCGGGTCGCTATGATAGTGACCCACACACGTTTTAGCGCAGAGATATTATTTAGCCACAAGCAGGCACATTGCGCTGAGCCTTTGTTATTCATTTATCACAAGAAGTAGATTTCATGAGCATCATTCTTTACGGCATTAGTAATTGCGACACCATTAAAAAAGCGAAAAAGCACTTAGATAATTTGGGCGTCGATTATTCATTTCACGATTATCGCAAACACGGTCTCGACAGTGACCTGGTGGCACAACTCGAAGCCCTGTTTGGCTGGCAAACCATGGTCAATAAACGAGGCACCACCTATCGCCAACTCAGTGATGAGCAAAAACAGCAGCTTGATAAAGACAGCGCCATGGCATTAATGGTTGAACATCCAGCATTAATCAAGCGCCCTATTCTACGCACTGACGATCAGGCATTAATTGGCTATAAAGCGGTCGATTACGACAATATGTTCGCTAAGAGCTAATTATGAGTGATGTCATAAACCTAGCTAAAGAGCTGATGCGCCGGCGCTCGGTGACCCCTGATGACGCCGGTTGCCAGCATGTGATCAGTGAACGTTTAGCCAAGGTGGGCTTTAACAATGAGCCGATGTTCTTTGTTGATACCCTAAACACCTGGTCACGACGTAATAATCAGCCCCCCAATGTCTGCTTTGCTGGGCACACCGATGTGGTACCTACCGGCGATGAGAGCCAATGGCAATTCCCACCCTTTGCCGCTACAGAGCACGATGGTTACTTACACGGGCGCGGTGCCGCTGATATGAAAGGGTCATTGGCAGCGATGGTGGTAGCAACCGAGCGTTTCGTAAAAAAACATCCTGATCATAAAGGTTCAATCTCATTTCTTATCACCTCTGATGAGGAAGGACCCTTTATTAATGGCACCACTCGGGTTATCGATACACTGCAAGCACGTAATGAGCACATAGACATGTGCATTGTCGGCGAGCCTTCATCCACAGATAAACTAGCTGATGTCGTTAAAAATGGCCGCCGTGGCTCATTAACTGCGTTTTTAACCGTCAAAGGTAAACAAGGGCACGTAGCTTACCCCCATTTAGCCGATAACCCCGTCCATCGCGCCACTGGTTTTCTAGACGCTTTGTGTGCTGAAAAGTGGGATGAAGGAAACGCATACTTCCCTGCCACCAGCATGCAAATCTCCAATATCAATGCAGGAACCGGAGCGGGAAATGTAATTCCAGGGGATTTAGAGGTGCAATTTAACTTTCGTTACAGCACCGAAGTGACGGCACCACAACTACAGCAACGCGTTGTGCAATTGTTACACCAACACCAGCTCCCCTATGAGCTCAGTTGGGTGCACAATGGTGAACCCTTTATCACTGAGCCGGGTGAGCTGATTGACGCTGTCCAACAGGCAATTCATAGCCAATTGGGTTATCAAGCCGAGTTGCAAACCAGCGGCGGTACCTCTGATGGCCGCTTTATCGCCCCCACAGGGGCAAAAGTCGTCGAGCTTGGGCCGCGTAATGCAACTATTCACCAAGTGAACGAATGCGTAAGTTGTGCTGATTTAGACAACCTTGCGCTCATTTATGAGGGAATTTTGGAACGTTTACTCACATGAATCTAGCGATGTGTGCCACAGGGCGAAGTGACGAGCACTTAGTCAGTTATCAACAGCAATCTGTCCACCATGAGGCGCTACACGATTTGAAGCGGTTGCAGCGCGGGGCTGCAAAGGACGGTATTGATTTACGCGTAGCCTCGGCGTTTCGTTCGTTCTCACGCCAAGCTGCGATTTGGAATGCAAAATTTAATGGCCACCGCAGTGTATTAGATATCAATGAGCAGGTAGTCGAGTTGTCGCACCTCAATACTTTGCAACGATGCCAAGCTATTATGTTATTTTCAGCTCTCCCCGGTGCCAGTCGGCATCATTTTGGTACTGACTTTGATGTCTGGGACAGTGGCGCTGTCAGCGACGACTATGCGCTGGCATTAACGCAGCAAGAATATGCACCCACAGGGCCTTTTGCACAGTTATCTCAATGGTTGGATGAGCACATGGCCGAGTACGGCTTTTACCGACCGTACGATTGTTATCGCGGAGGCGTGGCGCCGGAGCCGTGGCACATTAGCCATATAACCAGCGCCAGTATCTTGCTGCCTTGGCAAAACCCGAGCACCATCGCCGATGCCCTGCGCGACAGTGGCGTGGCTGGCCATGAGACAATCATGGCGCACCTCGATACCCTGTGTAAGCAGTTTGTTACTAATGTTGGCCCTGTTTTTGCCGCGCGATAATAAACACGCCAATTGCAGCCACTAATACGGCGGCACTGACCATGGCAGTGCCATCAATGCGCTCACCGAGCAAGACAGCCCCACCTACCATAGCCAGCGGCGGTACGCTGAGTTGCATCACCGCCGCTTGACTGGCTTTAATGCGCTGGATAACCCGATACCACAAGGCATACCCGAGCGCTGACGTTATAGCGCCCGAGACGAAAGCAAGCACAAGCCCTTTGGGGTGAGCAAATAATGTTTGTTGTGATACCAACACTCCAACCATAATTAGCAGTGAAAGCATTGCCGCACGTTGAAAATTATCTGCACTTGCCAAGGTCGCGTCTTTGCGGCCTTGCCCGAGTATACTGTAGCTGCCCCACGCGACACCGGCGACTATCATAATTCCGCTATACCCTAGATGCACATTCGTGCCCTGTGGGCTCAGCAAAATGAAAAAGGCTGTCATCGCCACCAGTAGCATCACCCATTGCAAAACGCTGAAGCGCTCTTTGTGTAACAGGGCCCAAGAGATCATGCAAAACTGCACCGCACTGAACAGTAGCAAGGCGCCTAGGCCAGCATCTAAGCTAATGTATGCAACCGAAAAAGCAAACATGTAAACGGTTAAGCTTATTGCCCCGAGCCAACTGCCCCCTGTTGCCCGCACCGATTTCTTTTGCCCTTGCCGACCCGTAGAGCACATCACCAGGAGTGTTAACATTAAAGCGCCGCTAACGGTGCGAATGGCGGCAAAGCTCAACGGATCAATATGCACCATGGCCAAAGCCTCACGATTGAGTAAGGAATTAGCAGCAAATGCGAGCATGCTCAGCAGCGCATACAACCAAGGAGCATACCGAGAGAGTGAGGGCATAGTGGTTTCCATGTGTGCTTAATTATTTAGTAGCAGACAGGCAAAAACGGTAAAATTTTTCACGGCTAAAGGCATTAAAAACCCAACGGTGCTTCACACCAACGATAGGCTGGCGTGATAACCCCACTAACTTTGCCGATACCGACTGAAAAAGCGCCCGATACGCTCCATCGCTGGTCGTAACTCATCTTTGTGCGGCAGGAACACAATGCGGAAGTGATCCGGCTCAGGCCAGTTAAAACCACGCCCATGCACCAACAGAATTTTCTCTTGCGTAAGCAAATCCAACACCATGGTCTCATCATTGGTGATATTAAAGCGTTTGGTATCGACCTTAGCAAAGCCATACAACGCGCCTTTGGGTTTGACACAACTAATGCCGTCAATATCGTTCAACCCTTGCCAAGCGATAGTACGCTGCTCGTACAAACGACCACCCGGCTCGATTAACGCATCAATGGATTGCACGCCCCCTAACGCTTGTTGAATTGCATTTTGTGCTGGCACATTGGCACATAAGCGCATCGAGGCAAGCATCTCTAGCCCTTTGATTAAGTCTGCCATCCTTTTGGTGGGCCCGCTTAGTACCATCCACCCCATACGTAAACCCGCTGCGCGATAAGTTTTCGCCAAGCCATTAAAGGTGATCACCGGGACATCGTCGCACAACGCTGCAATAGAGCTATGTGGCGTATTATCAAATAGAATTTTCTCGTAAATCTCATCACTTAAAAGTAATAAGTTGTGCTCGCGAGCGAGTGCGATAAGTTCATGCAAGAGCGCATTGCTATACACAGCTCCGGTGGGGTTATTGGGGTTAATTAATACCAGCGCCTTGGTCTTATTGGTGATTTTACTGCGAATATCGTCGATATCAGGAAACCAATCGGCCTGCTCATCACAGCGATAATGGACAGCTTTCCCTCCTGATAGCGTCACACAGGCACTCCACAAGGGGTAATCAGGGGAAGGAATAAGGATTTCATCGTCATTGTTAACCAGCGCTTGCGTCACCATTTGGATGAGCTCGCTGACCCCGTTACCAATAAAGATATTATCAACGCTAAGGTTGTGTAGGCCGCGTTGTTGATAATGCTGATATACGGCTACACGCGCCGAGTATAAACCCTTTGAATCGCAATAACCTTGTGCTGAGCTCAGGTTACGGATAATGTCTCGAAGCATGTCCTCTGGCATGTCAAAGCCAAACGCCGCAGGGTTTCCGATATTGAGCTTCAGGACTTTTTGCCCTTCATCTTCCATGGCCTTTGCGGCTTGTAAAACCGGACCACGAATATCGTAACACACACCCTGTAACTTCTGACTTTTGAGTATCTCGGACATACTTCCCCCTTAATCGAAATGCTCAGTTAGATTATCGGGCCCAAAGGGAAATTACCAGTAGCGACAGGGGGTTATTAATGAATTAATTTCAACTCTGTTGCTGCCACTGCTTCATTTGCACGACGCTACTGGCGATGACCTCATCCAAACTATCAATATCCTGCTGTAGTGACTGGCGCTCACCTTGAGATAACCCCTGCTCAAGACGTCGCGCAGTATCCGCTAAGGTGACAGCACCGAATTGCGCCGCATTCGACTTTAAGCTGTGAATGTTACGTATCGCTTCACTATCTTGGCTATCTAAGCTTTGCAAAAAAGCACCATGTAAGCGGGTAAATTCACTAAAGCAAAAGGTCAACGTCGCATCAAATTGATCGGCCAATAAACTTTCCATGGCAACCAGCGCATTCTCATCTATTTTTATTTCCATGATACTAATTCCTAAGGTTATTTCTTAAAGCATAAGCTGAGATTAGCAAATGGACAACTTGGAGCAAGCACTTAAAGCAATTACAATAGCGGTGTTTGCAATTTAATGGGGCATCTATGGCTCGGAATCTGTGCGCTCAGTGTCACTACCCAAGCTCTCACTGCGTGTGTAAATATGTTATTGCGGTTGAAAATACCATCACTGTGTGGATTTTACGCCATCCCCACGAGCTTAGCCAAGCTAAGAGCACCACGCCGCTTCTTCAGCTCGCTTTGAAGCGAATGAATGTCTGTACCGGTGAAAACCCAGAAGATTTTTTGGCTGTGCAAAGTATCCTTGATCAGGGCGTTGCGGTTGTCTATCCCAGTGAGCAGGCAAATGCCATTGAGCAACTTAGCGAGCAGCGCGGTGCCATCAAGCATATTATTCTACTCGATGGCACCTGGAGTAAAGTACATCGGTTGTGGCAGCTGAACCCCTGGCTCCATGCCCTGCCCAGCCTGACCTTCGCGCAGCCACCCGCAAGCGAGTATCGGATCCGTAAAGCAAACCGTGACGATAGCCTGTCGACGTTGGAAGCGGCAAATTATTGTTTGGCTCAGCTTGAAGGCCTATCAACACAGCCCCTAAAGCAACTATTGGCGGGGTTCGTCCAGGAACAGCTCAAAAACATGCCCGCGCATGTTCGTCAGCGGTACTCATCATGAGTCAGTTAATGGCAAAAAAGTACCGCCGAGGGCCTGATTACCGCTTTGGTGTTGATGTCGATTTTGCTGAAGTACGTGCCACGTTTGGCTTTCGAGCCATATCTCTTGGCCGCTGGGTGAGCACTGAGGAATGTCAGCGCGCCGCTAATTTAGTGTACGATGCGCTTGCGGACCTAACCCAAATTTTAGCCATCCCTCCCGAAGCGATTGGCCTGCGGCAAACCTTGACGTTGGCATTCGGTCAAGGCGGCCAGCTCGGTGTTCAAGCCCATTATCAAAGTACCACCCGGACCTTGGCATTGGCGAAAAACGCAGGCTGTGGTGCATTGGCTCATGAATGGTGGCATGCATTTGATCATTACATTAGCCGCTTTTTGTTCACTTCGCAGGTCAGCCGGCTCGCCTTTGCCAGCAAACTATGGCTGACGCGCGAAGATATCAATACACACCCCATGAACCAAGCGTTAAACTCTTTGTTCCGGCATTTATTTCTTGATGCCAGCGCGCATCATAGCTCCGATTACATGAAGCGCGCCATTGACCTTGATAATTCCGCTGGACGCCTTTACTTTGCGATGCCTGAAGAGCTTAGCGCACGCGCTTTTGAGCATTATATTCAAAGCCATACGCTGCAAAACCAGTATTTGGTCAATGGTACTAAACAAGGTGAGTTAGCAAAGCTTGGCGGCTACCCTACTGACGATGAAGCGCGCCTTCTAGCGCCCTACTTCAGCCGTTACTTTGCGATTTTGGGTCAAGCCCTAAGCCGAAGTCATGAGGCTGACTGAGCCATTGCATGTACTGAGCAACCGGCATAGGCTTAGCAAAATAATACCCCTGACCGATGTCACAACCATAGCTACGCATGTACTGCGCATCGCTCAGTGACTCAATCCCTTCTGCGACCACCATCGCTTGGAGACTTTGCGCTAGGTCGCAGGTGGCTTGGCATATTGACTGATCTTTTGGAGAGTCAGCAATATTGTGCACAAACTGCTTATCGATTTTGAGTTCGTTAAAGCCTAAGTAACTTAAATATGCCAATGATGAATAGCCGGTGCCAAAGTCATCAATGGCTAATTTCACACCAATGCGTCGGAATTCATCAAACACCGTTTTAGCGTTACGCTGACCGCCTATTGTCGCCGACTCTGTCAGCTCCAACATAATGCTCGATGGTGCGACCCGCTGCTCTTGTAGTGAGGTGAGAATATGCGTCGGCAGACTCTTATTGCTTAAGTCTCGACCGGAGATATTAATCGACATAACATGCTTGGGGGCGAACTCATGGAGTTTAGCCTGCAATGCAATACATTCGCTTAGCACCCATTCGGTTATTTCCATAATTTGCCCTGCCGACTCTGCAATGGGTATAAACTGGTCGGGGGTGATTAAGCCATTGCTAGGGTGTTGCCAACGCAGTAACACCTCGGCACCATAGACACTCTGATCTTGCAGACATATTTGCGGCTGCAAATAAATACGAAATTGGTTATCGCTGATGGCGGTCTTTAAATCTGAGGCTAAGCTTAAGCGCCGCTGCGAGCGAATACTGTCTTCCAAAGAGTACAGGTGCCACAACTGCCCGGGTAACCGGTCACGATATAAAGCTTGCATTGCGTAACGCACCAACTGCTCATGAGATTGGGCATGAAGTGGATAATTCGCAACACCAAAATCAACCTGGTCTATCAAGTGGGTATCATCAATCTCGACGCCCTCATTAAATACCGAATTGATCACGCATACCGCTTGCTCAATAGTGCTGAGCTCCAGTGTGCCACAAATCCCCAAAGCAAAAATATCGTCACTAAAGCGACACACCACAGCAGAATTCTGATGCCCCAGCGCCAATAGCGGTAACCCATCAAGTTGGTGTTCAACATGGTGGATCACCGATTTAATGTAACGGTCCGCGTGGCTAATACCGAAATTAGCGCGCGACTGCACCAACCCCCGAGGCTTAAACATAACCAGCGTGATTGCCTCGTGACGAGCGCTCTTCAAGGTTTTATCGAGTAATTGCTTATTTGCCAGACCGGTTCCAGAATCTGTATACACTATCTGGCGATGGGCCATCATTTGCCCACGCTCTCGCAGCGTCATCGCAAAGCCTATCAGCAAACAGTTCAATACTAAGGCAAAGGCAAACGCGGCGTACAAATAAATACCCACTTCATAAGGTCGCAGATAAAATAACGCTAACGCCAAGACCACTGTGGCCAAAGGTAGCCAACTAAAAGCCAATAACCTGCCCCAGCGCTGCATCGGACTGTATTTGACACTAGCAATAATGGCCAACACTAAGGTTGCGGCAAACAACACCTCCATGATTACTGCTTGGTGAGCCAAGGACATAAAGGGACTCACACTCGCGGCAACGCAGCCAACCCACAACGCGGCTATAAACACTTTATGCAGGGTTTTCGCACGCTCATCTAGCCTGAGTAATCGCGATAAAAAAAGTAATAAAGAGATGCATAAAATCACGCCGTTAAGCGCCGTGTAGTGAACCAAAAAGCTGTGCACACTCTGGGGAGTTAAAAATTTAGTAATGCCAACTTGGGCCAGTAGAAATAGGCTGCTACTGGCGATGTACAAAGCAAAAAATCCATAGTAGCCAGCGCGATAGGCAAGCCACACAGCGACGCAGTAGATCACGAAGCCAAGCATCAATCCTGAAAAGGACGACCACCCAAGCCAATGCTGCTGTTGCTCTTTATTAAATGCGAGTTCTGTTTGATGCTCGAGTGCAAAAAGCGCATTACGCTGCGCCTGCACGTGCACATACACAATACGGTCTTGTGCACCACTAATGGCCATCGAGGCGCCAACATCACGCCCCGGTGGCCAAGCCAATGACCCTGCGGCACTGTGACTCAGCAACCGGCCATTATCAAAAAGATAAAAGTCGATATTAAAAATGGCGGGGTTTTGCGCGCGCAAGTAACAGCTTGCACTGGGACAGCTATCAGCAGGCAGAGCAATCTTGAACCAATAATCCCCTCCCGCATTAAGCAGCATTGCTTCGCCCATCGCTACCATGCGACTTCCTACAAAGGGCTGTTGAGTTACCTGAGCTAATGACAGGGGCTGCTCGCTTTGCATCATCTCGACGCTGACATGCTGTTGGTCATCAGCCCGCGCACCACTATGCCCTGGAGCCAAAAATCCCAGCATAACGATAACCATGACCCACAAATGTGCGCTCAGTTTATGCTGCTTTACCATTAAGCCCCCGTGCAACGTCTTCCTTATACAGTATGGAAGAGGAGCACGATTTTTCCATGAAATTTAGATACTTTGTATTACAGCATAAGTTTATTGCTGACCATCATCACCAATGCGACTGGCGATGGCGCCGTCTTGTCCTTTGTATTTTGCATCTTCACGGGCATTATATGGCTTCTCAGCTGGGCTGGTGAGTGTTTCAAAGCTCATGGCACCAATTTTCATGTTCGGGCGCAGCGCCAGCGGCAGCTTTCCTGAATTATAAAACTCAAGGACAATATTGCCCGACCATCCCGGATCAATACGGTGGGCAGTCACATGAACCATTAAGCCCAAGCGTGCGAGCGATGACCGTCCATCGAGCCAACCAACAATATCAGCCGGTAAGGTCACCGACTCGTAAGTAATTGCCAAGGCGAGTTCCCCTGGATGAAGGAAAAAGGCTTCTCCTTCACCCAGCACGATTTCATCACTCATAATGGATTCCATAGCCGCGTTTAGCTGCGCTTTGGGGCCACTGAGATCAACATATGGGGCGGCATGATCTTGAAATACTCTAAATTTATTACCCAATCGCAAATCAACGCTGACGCCAGAGATGGCTTGCTCACCTGGCGTCGGGGTAATTTGAATTCGCTGCTCGGCCAAGTACTGTTTTATATGGGTATCTGATAAACGCATGGTTAGTCGTCCGTAAAAATAATCTCAACGCGCTGCTTAGCGCCCTGTTGGTAATAAAGCTCACTGGCACTGATACGCGCCGCATGAGCAAAGTAGTGGCCTAGCTCAGGATATTCATCACCCAAGTCCGCGCCTTGTTCCGAACATTGACGAATGCCCATCTCAAGCGGCAGCTGCGCTAATATAGGCACGCCATAACGCTGTGCCAGCTGTTGCGCTCCATCGGCACCAAAAATGTGGCTGGTTTCGCCACAGTGCGGGCATTGGAACTGACTCATATTTTCGATCAAACCGAGAATGGGGACGTTCACTTTTTCAAACATCTTCACGCCCTTGTGGGCATCGGCAAGGGCTAGGTCTTGTGGTGTTGTGACGATAATGGCTGCGCTGGCCGGTACTTTTTGTGACATAGTCAATTGAATGTCACCAGTACCTGGAGGCATGTCAACCAACAAGTAGTCAAGCTCGCCCCAATCTGTTTCCATGAGCAGTTGCGACAGCGCTTGCGAGGCCATCGGCCCGCGCCAGACGGTGGCATCATCGGGGTCTACCAAAAAGCCGATAGACTGCGCTTTGATGCCATGAACTTCAAATGGCAGCAAAGTATTTTCATCCTTGGCCTGAGGTTTTTCACCTTGCAAACCCAATAAAAGCGGGATAGAAGGGCCGTATATATCGGCATCGAGAATACCCACTTTCGCTCCCTCTCGACGAAGCGCCAACGCCATATTGACAGCACAGGTCGACTTTCCAACCCCACCTTTGCCAGAGGCCACGAGAATAATGTGCTTAATGGCTTTAAGACGCGGCGATTCTTGCAGTGTTACATCGATGTCAACACGCACATCACGTTGTAGTTGCTCGGCGATATACTGACGCAACGCCGGTTCCTCTTGAGCGCATGCAAAAGGAACATTGATGTGGCAATGCGTCTCGCTACAGTCACCACTAATAGCGTCTGGGGGAACCCCTACTGGAAATGCGGCGCTACGATACGACGCTAAACACTGTTGATATTGAGACGGCCATTTTGCTGGCTTGTGACTACCGAAAAGTGCGGATTTCACTTTTGAACCAAATCCTAACATGATAACTGCATAAATAATTAACGAAGCGTAATGAAAAGTGCCGCCAAATTATGTAACATTCGGGGCATTAACACCAGTCTATTCACCCCACTGATGCTCGGGAGGCGCTTATGATCATTATAAGCCCCGATATTAGCGGGAGTAACCCTATCTGAGATGGAATGAGCACTTTATGGCAAAGAGAAAAATTCTCATAACAAGCGCCCTGCCTTACGCCAATGGCCCAACACATTTAGGCCATTTGTTAGAGTATATTCAAACTGATATCTGGGCCCGTTTTCAAAAATCCCAAGGCCATGACGCCTACTATGTGTGTGCTGATGACGCGCACGGCACGCCCATTATGCTCAATGCCCAAAAGCAAGGCATTACCCCTGAGGAAATGGTCGCCCAAGTCAGTGTTGAGCGCCAGCGTGACTTTGCTGACTTTAACATCGAGTTTGATAATTACCACAGCACGCACTCAGATGAAAATAAAACGCTGAGTGAATTGATTTATACCCGTCTTGATACTGCGGGCTATATTAAAAAGCGGACCATCTCACAACTTTTCGATCCCGAAAAAGGTATTTTTCTTCCAGATCGTTTTGTTACCGGTACTTGCCCTAGCTGTGATGCCGAAGATCAAAACGGTGATAGCTGTGACGTTTGTGGAGCGACCTACGCACCCACCGAACTGAAGTCACCGCGCTCGGTGATGTCCGGCGCCACTCCAGTGCTAAAAGACTCTGAACACTACTTTTTTGATTTACCCGAGTTTGAGGGCATGCTCAAACAATGGCTGCACTCCGGCTCAATTCAACAAGAGATGGCCAATAAGCTGGATGAATGGTTTGCCGATGGTCTACAGCAGTGGGATATAAGTCGTGATGCGCCTTACTTTGGCTTTGAAATCCCCGGTGCGCCTGGCAAGTATTTCTATGTTTGGTTGGATGCGCCCATAGGCTACATGGCCAGCTTTAAAAATCTTTGTGATAAAAGCGACTTAGATTTCGATGCTTTCTGGAAAGAAGGTGCCGACGCCGAACTCTATCACTTCATCGGTAAGGACATCATTTATTTCCACAGCCTATTTTGGCCAGCCATGCTTGAGGGTGCAGGGTTTAGAAAACCAAGCAATATCTTTGCTCATGGCTTTGTCACCGTCAATGGCGCAAAAATGTCTAAGTCAAAAGGTACTTTCATTAAAGCGCGTACTTATTTAGAGCACTTGGACCCAGAGTATCTGCGTTACTACTTTGCCGCTAAACTCGGCAGTGGCATCACTGACTTAGATTTAAATCTCGAAGATTTTGCCCAGCGAGTTAATTCTGATTTGGTAGGCAAGGTAGTTAACATAGCGAGCCGCTGCGCCGGGTTTATCACCAAAAAGTTCGACGGTACACTCTCTAGTGATAACGTTGAAGCTGAGCTTATCGCTGAGTTTGCCGCTGCACGCCAAAGCATCGCTGATCACTACGAAGCCAGAGAATATGGCCGCGCTGTGCGCGTGATCATGGCGCTGGCGGATAAAGCCAACCAGTACATCGACGCGCAAGCTCCGTGGGTCTTAATCAAAGACGAAAATACCGCGAAGCAAGCTCATGATGTGTGCAGTGTGGGGATCAACTTATTCCGTATACTGATGACGTACTTAAGCCCCATCCTACCTGGTATGGCCGCAAAAGTGAGCAGCTTCCTCAACGACGACTTAGCATGGGATAAGGTAGACACCGTTTTGGTTGATCATAAGATCAATAAGTTCAAAGCCTTAATGCAACGTGTCGATATGGACAAAGTGAATACTATGCTTGAGCAATCAAAAGAAAGCCTCGCACCGGCGGCTGCTACGCCAGCGCCAGATGCCAATAATGGTGAAATTGATAAAGACCCTATTGCCGATGAAATCGAATTTGATGATTTTGCTAAAGTGGACTTACGCATCGCGAAAATTGCCAATGCAGAGCATGTGGAAGGTGCCGACAAGTTGCTCAAGCTAACCCTTGATTTAGGGGGCCCACAGCGTCAGGTTTTTGCTGGTATAAAATCAGCGTACGCACCCGAGCAACTTATTGGCAAGCACACGGTCATGGTCGCAAACCTTAAGCCAAGAAAAATGCGCTTTGGCCTATCAGAGGGCATGGTGTTGGCTGCTGGACCAGGCAAAGAGGATATATATATTCTTGAGCCCCATGATGGCGCCAAACCCGGTATGCGGGTTATGTAATACCGCCAAAAGGCCAGCATATGCTGGCCTTTTCAATTTAGGGCTGCTTTAGCGCTCGTCTAACGATTCATGTGTAAGCACCACTTTGCCTAAATTAGCATTATCTTGTAGAACTTGATGCGCTGACATGGCCTTTTCCCAAGGGAAGATAGAATCAATGACTGGCGCGATGTGGCCACTGTTTAATGCATCGCCAAACGTACG
The DNA here is from genome assembly GCF_022347945.1 of Pseudoalteromonas sp. MM17-2. Lineage (NCBI taxonomy): Bacteria > Pseudomonadati > Pseudomonadota > Gammaproteobacteria > Alteromonadales > Pseudoalteromonadaceae > Pseudoalteromonas > Pseudoalteromonas sp. MM17-2. Next base: position 93,633 of record NZ_JAKRFV010000009.1, read on the forward strand.
CTTTAGGTTATCAACCAGTTTCGCCTTATAATCGGGAGTACGATTACGCAGCGTCGACCCTATCAGCTGAGCTCGCTTTTGCAATAGCTTGGCACCATCAAATTGCTCACTATAGCGCCCCCCTAGCAGCGCTAAAACGACAATGCGACCATCCATATTAAGCACCGACAAGTCGTCATTCAAATACCCACCGGCAACAGGATCAATAATGAGATCGGCGCTGAGCCCTTCGGCCTTCATCACCTCACGCCAATTGTGTTGACGATAATTAATCGCTTTATCTGCGCCATGAGCTAAACAAAATTGTTTCTTGTCATCACTGCCGACGGTCACGACCACCTGCGCTTGCAAATATTTTGCAAGGCTAATAGCCGCAGTGCCCACACCGCTCGCACCAGCATGTACTAAAACCGTGTGCTCTGCGCCAAAATCAGGGTATTGTGCAATGGCATCAAAAGCGGTCAAAAACACCTCACAAAATGCCGCGCCTTGAGCATGGGAGAATGTTGCCGGTTTAACAATACAATGACGTATATCGACGGCTACAAATTCACCGTATCCTCCGCCCGCGCAAAGCGCCATCACCTGCTGCCCTAACCATTGCGACGCTACGCCTTCACCCAATGCAACCACTTCTCCGCACACCTCGAGCCCGAGGATCTCACTATCACCTGGCGGTGGCGGATATTTTCCTTGACGCTGTAAAAGATCGGCGCGATTCACTCCCGCTGCGTTTACTTTTATTAACACTTGCCCGCGAGCCGCTGCTACAGTGGGCGTTTGCGCTATAACTAGCTGTTTATTTTCGTTTAAGTCAATTGTTAGCATTGTGTAATACCGTTTGATCGTAGTATGATGTAAACGTAATTTTAAAGGGACAAACCTACAACTAAAATAGTAATTACGAGCAGCCAACGATCTTTTAGCTCCGATATTTTTATTAGAAGCACTTTTTCTTGGCCGTTTTAATGCTATCCTAAATGTCTGTTGGGAGGATAGGTTGATGACACAATATAGTGAAATAAAAGCAGTGTGCGATGAATTGCACCAAGCCGGTACACCAATCACGTTAGCAACATTGCTCGAGCGTGTGGATGGTGATCGCGCTACCGTACTCGAACATTACCGTCAGTGGCGTAGCGAGGATCGCTCGGCCCGGCCACAAGATAGTCAACAGCCTACCAAAGTGACCGACTTAGATATCGAGTTTTCTGAACAGTTTATCCATGCCTTCAAGGCGCAAACGCAGGCCTTTGCTGATGCGCAAGTCGAGCCCGTGCAAGCACAGCTTGACGAGATGCGTGAGGCTGAGCAATTAGCCATTCAAAGCCTTGAAGATCTACAACAGAATTACGATCAACTTGCTGAGCAAAATGAACAACTCCAAAAGCAGGTCGATGCTCGCCAGAGCCAGCTCGACGAACAAGCTGCGCAGTTGGCTGAACAAACACAGAATATTGAACAGCTACACCAACAGGCGCAAGACACTGAGCAAGAGCATCAGCAGAAACTTGCAGGCTTGCAACAGCGTATTGAGAATTTTGACAACGACTATGCGGCTTTGGCGCAAGAGCGTGATGAAATTCAACGCCAACATGATGAGTTAAACCATCAGCACCAACAGCTCGAGGAGCTTAAAGCCCAACTCGACGCCAGCGTTGCCCAATTACAGGCGCAACTCGAAGAGCAACAGCCACTTGTTGATAAGCTGAAAAATGAAAACAACCTGCTGAAAGAACAAAGTGCAGTAGCCGCCAAGCACCAAGCTAGCCAACGCGAAGATATTCGTCAGTTGCGTGAGCAAAACAAAGAGCAAGGCGAACAACTCAGCACCATTCAAAGTGAAGCAGAACAGGCCAAGCAAGATAATGAGAAGTTACACGAGCAAGTACGGTTCTTAAAAACCAACTCCGCTTCTACCATTGAGCGCCTTACTGCAAGTAACGAGCAGTATCAGCACAAGATCAAAGAGCTTGAAGAGCAACTGGTGGCTAAGGACAGCGAGTCTGCAGACACCGTAGCTGAGAATAAACGCTTGAAAGAACAAATCACCTTTCTTAAGCAAAATTCAAGCTCCACGCTCGAGCGCCTATCTAAAAGTGCAACCTTGGCTCAAAGCCGCCTAGGTGAGTTAGAGTTGAGCTTAGCCGAAACTCACGCTGAACTTGAACGCTTGCGTTCTGAGGAAGACGGTGAAAGCGCAAAAAAGAACTCGGATGATGATATGGACTCCATCCAGTCAGCATAGGATAAAAGGCGCTATTACAGCGCCTTTTTAGTGCTCACTGAGCAACTCGTTGCCATACTTCATACTCTACCAGTTCACCATCTTGATAAAGCGTGTGATGCCATAACGGCTCTTTGATCTCATAGTCAAAAACCAATTCTTTGCCTAACAAAGAGGGAATGTTGCCATAATCAACATGCTCTATGAATGCATCTTCTGTAATCTCATACCGCCCACCAGCGGCATAATGAAATTCGCCATTTTTTTGCGTGATGTAATTAAAGTGGCCGCCACTTAGGACCTTTACTGAGGTCACATCAGGAGCCTCAGCATAGAACACCTGTCCCTCACTGTAATACTCCCCTTTTACAAATTGCCAGCTCCCCTCTAGCGGGTGGGCCTCGGTGACATGAGCCGCGAATACACACGTAATTCCAACAATATATTTCAACATAAACCTTCCTTTTTCTTACAGGATACGGCGCTTTAAGGGTCGGTAAAAGTGAAAATTGCTCACTATCACTGCTGGAAATAGCCGTTATTTTCTAGTGAGTTAGCTATATACAGTAGGCTAAGCTAGAGTAAATAACAGCAGTAATAAGGGGTGCGACCTGAGCATGAACCTAAGACAAATTGATTTAAACTTGTTGGTCTATTTGAACGTGTTGATAGAGGAATGTAGTGTGTCTGCGGCTGCAAACCGCCTCGCTCTTACCCAAAGTGCGATGAGTAACGCGCTCAAGCGGTTGCGTGACTTATTTGCTGATCCACTTCTTGTGCGCAGCGGCAGCACCATGCTTTGCACGCAAAAAGCATTGGCACTCAAACCCGAACTCGAACAGTTCATCGCTCTCGCACAAGGGATCACGTCACAACAGCAGCCTTTTGATGCCAAGACAAGTAGCCACACATTCCGAGTAATGGCCAATGAATTTCTTGTCAGCTCGATGTTGGTGCCCCTGATCAAAGAGCTCTGTTGTCATTATGCAGACATCCACATAGACTTAGTTAATCCCAGTGATGTCACTCTCAGTGAACTAGAGCAAGGTCAGGTAGACATCGCTATAGACCGTTTCATGCGTCTACCGTCTTCATTCCATCAAAAAACCTTGTGGCGCGACAATTACTGTTGCCTGAGCGATCAATCACACCCAATACAACAGGATACCTGTTTGGAGAGCTACTTATCAGCACCACATATTTGGCTTAACCGCAGTGGCTTTGGGCCTGAACCCTTGGTCAAAAATCGTGAGCCACAAAAGCTTGGCTGGGTTGATCAGGCGCTCATGCAACTGGGTGAGCGCCGGAATATCCGTGTGTATGCACGTCAACATAGTTTAATACCGAGCCTGTGCGAACATTCCCAGCTTATTGCTACGCTACCGAAACGCTTAGCTGAACATCTGGTCGCGACGAGCAGCCAAAAACTCGCTATTTGCCCGGTGCCCTTTCCCATCGTGCCCATCAGTGTATCCATGCTTTGGAGCCCGCTTGTCCATCATAACAATGCCCATGTTTGGCTCCGCCAACAACTGCTGCAGTTTGCACATTGATTTCATCAATACTAATAATGGATACCACCCATTTCATAAATAGCACTTTCACCCATACAGTTATAGTGACGCTGACAAAATGAGCCATAACGGAGGCAACTATGCAACAACGACACTACACCCACTATGACTGCATCCACATTAATGCTGATCTTGATACCTTTATTCGTGCTCAGTTAGATGCTTGCGGCAATGCCATCCATATTGAAGAATTTTACCAAGCACTGGCACAACTGAATGACGAGTTTGGCGGCCATTGTCGTGCCTGTGGCGATAATACTTTAACATTGGATGCTCTGCGCGAGCACTATCCTAACGCTGCCCTAGTCGACTCACGTGCTGCAGATATTCTCGATGAAGACAATTGTCCGGTCCCCGTAAGCATTTTATTTGTCATGCTTGATGAGTTAGGGCTGGCACCGAAATTAGGCAATACCGATACGGTTCGCTTACGGGCACGACAGTTACTGCGCGGCGCGATTGCGGCTTAGATATTGCTCAATCGCCGTGATCACCGCGTCTGTGGACACCTGTGGCAGTTTATGAGTACGGGTGTCGAGTTGAAACAACTGCGGGTAGTGGCTGATGACATGCTTAAGCGCGTGAAATAACCGCGTACTTGCTTGCTCCAGGCCTAAGTGTTGTAGCAATAACACACCCGCCCATAGCGTTGCACAAGGGTTGGCAACACCCTGGCCTGCGATTCGTCGAAATGGACCATGACTGGGCTCAAAGATAGCCATCTCGTTATTACAATTAATGCTGGGAATAATGCCTACGCCCCCGACCAGCGCCGCTCCTAAATCAGCAATCAAATCCCCTGCGAGATTATTACACACCAACACGTCAAACTCTGATGCGTACTGCGGTAAACGTTGCATTACCCGATCGAGCATCATGAACTCGACTTCAATACTTTGGCCAGTGTTGCTACGTAGCTGATAATACTGCTTGCAGGTGCTTAATGTAACCTCATGATGCTGCTGCAGGTAGGCCAGCGCCCAACGTTGGAATTGCCCTTCAGTAAGCTGCCAAGCATTACTTTTATGTACAATAGTGAGCTTTGTGCGATGATGCGCTAAGGCATAGTTGAGTGCTTGCGCGACTAGTCGCTCGGTCGCGGCTTGCGAGCAGTTCTTGATCGCTAAGGCGCAGTTATCAGCAAAGCGAAGCTTGTAATAACCTAACTCCTGCTCCAATACCTCGATTAAACGCGACGCATCACTGCTTTGAGCGGCCAATTCAATACTTGCAAAGCTATCCTCACTGCACTCACGAAAGACCACCATATCAATAGCGCCACTGTTTTTCAGAGGGCTTGGCAAACCATCGAGTGCTTTAATCACACGCATATTGCAAAATAAATCGAGCTCTTCACGTAAAGCAATGTTCAAGGAGCGAAACCCACCGCCAATGGCACTGCTCATCGGCCCTTTTAAGGCTACTTTGAGCGCTCTTAGCTGCGTAATTGTGGCCTGCGGAAACCACTCGCCATCGCCTTCTCTAGCTGCTTGCTCACCGAGCAATAAAGCATGCCAGTCAATGCCGTACTGACCATGGTAGGTAAGCGCAACCACCTGATCAATCACGGCGCGTACATACGGCATTATCTCCGGGCCGATACCATCGCCATCAATATAGCCCACCTCGAAATTATGCATCATAATGATTGTAATAAAGTTCAGCTTACAGAGATCTTGTTATAACAATCAGTAGTACAATTCGCTAATCAACCGTGACTTTGTTTAGCATTCATAGGATCAATATGCGCATTTATGTTGCCATCATAGTCTTGGCCTTTCTAACTCCCTGCACTAGTGCAAACACGCACTGGCAATTGAACTTCGAAAGCTACGCAAGTGATGAGCGCCAACAACAGCTACAAGCGTGGGTAAATACCGCAGTAGACAATACCTACAAACAGCTTGGAGCCCTTAATTATAAGCATGTTGACGTGAGCATTAGTCAACCTGTGTTTACCACTGAAGCTGTGCCTTGGGGGGAGATAAAACGCGGGCCACCGGTGCAAGTGGTGCTCGAAATTGGACGTTTTGCCGATATAAAGCGTATACGCAAAGACTGGACTATTTATCATGAGTTGGCGCATTTATACATGCCCTATCTCCCCGCCAAAGATAGGTGGTTAAGCGAAGGGTTTGCCACTTTGATGCAAAACTACACCATGCTCCATGCAGGCATATACAATCGCGGGCAATTCGAACACCGTCTACAAGCAGGATTAGCACGCGGTGAAGCTAACACACGCATCAAGCAAGGGCCGCTTAGTGAAGTCAGTGCTACCATGTGGCAACGCCAAGCCTATCAACGTGTTTATTGGTCTGGCGTTGCCTATTTTATTGAAGTAGAGAATGAACTCGCACGCCAAAAGCTGAGGCTAAGCGATGTCATTGCACGTTATAATCACTGTTGCTTTCGCCCACGCAGCAGTGCCAAAGAATTTATCAGTGCCCTTGATGGCATCGCAAAGACACCAGTGTTCTCAAATTTGTATAGTCGCTATCGACTGCGTCATGACTTTCCTACTATCAAACATGCCCACATAGCGCGCTTAACCATCAGCGAGGTCAACCTCGGCGCCGCCACTGGGCAATAAGGGCGTTGCCGTAATCACGTGCCTGAGCGCTGGAGCTCGATGCAAGTGGATTCATAAAGCCATGCTCATAGGCACTGCGATGGCAATGGATACGCGGGTGTGACAGTGTCGCCATCAGCTGTTTTACGTCAAATGCGCTTTCATGACGAGCAAAAATAATGTCCGTGTTACAGCTTGGCACTAAATCGACATGGTGCCTTATTTGCGTTGGGTAAAATAACAGGGCACGAGAGACATTTCGAGTTTGACTTATCGCGCGCCATGCGGCACTTGCCCCCGCACTAAAACCAATGACGTCAACCTGCCTAAAACGCTCAAGGGTCTGCATAACACGGTGCAAATACTCATCATGGCCACCTTTTGCAATGAACTGCTGATAGGCTTGATGTTGCTGTGTAGTTGGCAACGCTGTGTCATTGGCACATAGTAATGTCGCATCGAGGCTCTTGGCGAGCGCTTGCGTCGCCTGCGTTTTAGAAAAAATATCGGATAGTAACAGTAATTTAGCCATCATCGCCCCCCCTGCTAGGCAAACGACGATTATAAAGCAAGCTTGATAAAGTTTATATTTATTTATGTTCTTGATTCTGAAACATAAACAAAGCTGCTACACTCAATGAACAAGGTATTAATAAATGCAGTAAGCTTTATGTTGCGTCGGTATCCACTTATATTGCTCTTAGGCTTCGTGCACTCGCTCACAGCATATGCAAATGAGCGCCAAACGATACGCTGGCTGGTGTTTGACTTTGCCCCCTATTATATTATGAGTGACACACATCAAGGTGAAGGGCGAGATGAGCAAACCATCGCCCTGTTGCAGCAACAACTGCCTAATTACCGGTTCGACTATGTGCATATCCCAGGCAGTCGTGCTATCCATGAGCTCAGCAACCCGCAAAATACCTACTGCATCTTATCCTTGTACAAAACCCAGCGTCGCCTGGACAAGCTGCTGTTTACTAATAACGCTTCAACCGTGGGACTTTCTCCTGCATTGGTGATGCGTAAGGAGCTTGCTAATACGTTAGGGTTGGTAGAAGGTGAGCCGGTATCGCTGAGCCAATTGCTCGCTGAACAAGGCCTGCGGTTAGGGTTACCGATGAACCGCTCTTATGGCAAAGAGCTTGACCACATCATCAACCACAGTCCACGCGGTAGCCTAGTCACTCGTCCGGGCAAAGACGTACTCGCCAGCCTGACTTATATGTTGATCAAAGAACGGCTCGATATGCTCGTTGGTTACCCGAGCGAGCATTATTACTTGGCATCAAAAATGGGAGTGAAAGAGCAAATGGCTATTTTTCCTATCGCCGAGGTCGCGCCCATTAGTCACGGCTACGTGGGGTGCAGCAATACCGCCTTGGGATCTGAACATATTGATATTATCGACACCGCGTTAGAAAAAATAACAACAACCGATAGCTTCCAGCAAGTAATGATGCGCTGGCTGCCACCACAATTGAAGCCACGCTTACAACAACAGTTGCAAACGCGGCTAAAAGCACAGTAAGTCGAAAATATTACTTACGTACACCTTCTATCGATAGCTCGATGTCAACATGAGTCGATGCTGGTCCGAGGTTATAATCAATATTGTAATCTTTAAGCGCTAGCTGGGTGTGCCCTAAAAAGCCGACGCGGTAGCCACCCCATGGATCATCCCCTTCGCCAATTTTTTCTATATCGAAGCTAATGGTTTTGGTTACACCATTGAGGGTAAATTCGCCCGTTACTTTACCATTAGTATCATCGCTAAAGCTGATATCGGTACTTTTGAAGGTCGCTTTAGGGTGCTCACCAACATTTAAGAAATCGTCACCACGCAAGTGCTTATCACGCTCAGCATGGTTAGAATCAATACTGCTGGTGTCTATCACCACATTGATCTTTGACTCGTTAGGTTTATCAGCGTCATAGCTGAAGTCGCCTGAGAAAGTATTAAAGCGGCCATATAGCCAACTATAACCTAAGTGCTGAATTTTAAAGTTAACAAAGGCATGCGCCCCTTTGGTATCGATAACATAATCAGCAGCAAGTGCGGCTGAACTGGATGTGAGTAAAGCGGCGCCAAGCGCAAGTTTAGTAAGTGATTTATTCATGATTATCTCCTTTTGTCGCTTTGAGCATACGCGTCAAAGTGCGATCTCGATTAATAAAGTGATGTTTTAATGCCGCTAGGGCGTGTAACGCAGCAAAAATAATTAAGCTCCAAGCCACATACTCATGGATTAATCCAGCGATATCCTCTTGGTTATCAATGAATTCGCCCATTGAAGGGACTGTGAATAATGAGAACACCTCGATACCGCGCCCATCTGCAGTTGAGATTAAATACCCGGTCATCAGTAATACAGCTAGCAACACATAGAGTAGCCCATGGGCGATGTGTGCTAGGCGGTTTTGCCATACCAAGGTCGGATCAGCCGCGCGCGGAGTCACCTGAGTAATACGCCACACTAAGCGCAGTACAAACACCAGTGCTAGCGTAATACCGATGCTTTTATGCAAATCCAATGAGCCTTTGTACCAGCTGTCGTAGTAACTCAAATCAACCATGTACAAGCCCAATCCAAACAGCCCAAACACAGCTATAGCCACTAACCAGTGCAGAAATATAGCTATCCATCCATAGCCATATTGAGTATTTTTTAACATCGCTCATTCTCCTTAATAACTGCTAATAGCTTAAATCAGCCGTTGCGAAAAAAACATGGCGCTGGCGCAATGCTAAGTGTGCGTAAATGCACAAAACTTTATTCACCATCGCTGAAAGTGCGCTTAAATAGCCAATCCTCCACTTCTTCGCCATTGATATAATAGCCGTTATAGCCTTGGCAGTGCTGAGTGAAACCCTGCTTTAATAAAAGCGCTCGTGACGCCTCATTGCCGGCAGTAACTGTGGCTGTATATTCGCGCAGACTAAATTGACTGTGCCCATGCTCAAGCAACGCATGCAGGGACTCACTCCCCAACCCTTGCCCTTGGTATTGTGGTAGGAGCATAAATCCCAACTCTGCTAGGTGCTCACCGTGACGATAAAACCCCGTGACCCCGATAAGCTCACCGCTTCGCTTTGCAATGGCCCACGTATACCAACAAGGCTGCGCACTCGTAGGGTTTAAACGTTGTTGAAAGCGTTCTTGCACCTCATCAATTTCCCCTATATCCGCCACATAGCGCATCACCTCGGGATGTTGATGTAGGGCATAAAATACTGGCCAATGTGCTGCTCGCAATGGCTGATGTTGCAATCGAGACGAGTGAAAATCCATTAATGACATGCTCTAGTGCTCCAAAAAAGCCGAGCGCTAAGCTCGGCTTCGATACGTATATAACGCGATAAATTATTAAAGCTTTTTAATACCCATGTTGTAGAGAGTAAAGCCATAAATATCAGCGTATTGCTCAATGGTTTTACTGGTTGGTGTGCCAGCACCATGCCCGGCATTGGTTTCAATGCGGATCATCACTGGATTCTCACCTTGGTGCTTATCTTGAAGCTCTGCTGCGAACTTGTATGAGTGCGCTGGAACCACACGATCATCGTGATCGCCTGTGGTAATTAAAGTTGCAGGATAGTGCACACCTGGTTTTACATTGTGAACCGGTGAGTACCCTTTTAGGTAATTAAACATTTCTTTGCTATCTTGCGCCGTACCATAGTCGTACGCCCATCCCGCACCTGCGGTGAAAGTATGGTAGCGCAGCATATCAAGAACACCGACCGCTGGCAGTGCTACTTTGAATAAATCAGGGCGCTGGGTCATTACCGCCCCCACTAGCAAGCCACCATTTGAACCGCCACGTACAGCAAGGCGCTCACTGGAAGTGTAGTCGTTATCAATAAGGAACTCTGCGGCAGCAATAAAGTCATCAAACACATTTTGTTTTTCTAACTGGGTGCCCGCTTTATGCCATTTTTTACCGTATTCGCCGCCACCGCGTAAATTAGCTACCGCGTATACTCCGCCCTGCTCAAGCCATGCAGCCGTTGTGGCGCTAAAGCGCGGCGTCAAGCTAATATTAAAGCCACCATACCCGTATAAAATAGTAGGCGCCTCACCGTTGAGCTTAGTGCCTTTTTTATAGGTGATGATCATGGGTACTTTCGTGCCGTCTTTAGAGGTGTAGAATACCTGTTTAGACTCGTACTGTGAGGGGTCAAATTTAGCACCTGACTCTCTATAAACCTGAGATTCTCCGCTTTGTACGTCAAAGCTAAAAATAGTGCCCGGAGTCTTATAGTTAGTGAAGGTGTAATACAAGGTCTGTTGCTCTTGTTTACCGCCAAAGCCAGAAGCCGTGCCGACACCCGGTAACGCGATTTCTCGCACTAGCTTACCGCTTTTATCAAACTGTTTAACTTGTGAAATGGCATCGACCATATAGCGAGCAAAGAAATAACCGCCGCCCTTTGATAGATTTAGCACATTGTCTGTTTCAGGGATCAGGTCTTGCCAATTTTCAGGAGCTGGGTCCTTCGCATCCACCGTAACCACACGCTTGTTCGGCGCATCTTTGTTGGTTACTAAAAACAGTGTGTCACCTTCGTTGTCAATGACACTGGTGTCATAGGTAATATCATCAATCACCGTGACCAGTTCACTGTTTTCATCTGTCAAATCTTTGATAAAGAGCTTGTTGCCTGATGTTGATACCGCTGCGGAAATAACCAAGAAACGCTCATCCGAGGTCACCGCTGCGCCAACATAGCGATGTTTTTGCGCCTCAGTGCCACCAAAGATGAGTTGATCGTCTTTTTGCGCCGTACCTAGCTTGTGGTAATACAGTTTATGCTGGTCTGTTTTTGCTGACAGTTCACTGCCCTCTGGCTTGTCATAGCTTGAATAATAAAAGCCGTCGTTGCCTAACCAAGAAATACCGCTGAACTTAACATCCACTAAGGTTTCACCAAGCTGCTTTTTGCTCTCGGTATCAAGCACAATCACTTTACGCCAATCACTGCCGCCCTCTGAGATTTGATACGCTGCTAAAGAGCCATCCTCACTAAAGCTAATGCCAGCAAGCGACGTCGTACCATCTTCACTAAAAGTGTTAGGGTCTAAGAAAATTTCTGCCTCACCCTCTCCTTTTTGACGATAAAGTACATATTGGTTTTGCAAGCCGTCATTTTTGTAAAAATAGGTGTAGTCACCTTCTTTAAAGGGGGCGCTGACTTTTTCGTAATCCATTAGCGTCTTAAGACGCTCTTTTAGCTCGTCTCGGTAAGGAATTTGCTCGAGGTAGTCAAAAGTGACTTGGTTTTGTGCCTCAACCCATTTAGCGGTCTCTTCGCTCATATCGTCTTCTAACCAACGATAGGGGTCAGCAACTTGCTCGCCAAAATAACTATCGACTACGTCACCTTTGCGAGTATCCGGGTAGTTTATCTGGGCGACCTGTTTTTCAGGCTGTTCTAGTTGTTCATTTTGCTGTTGTGAAGCAGGCTTTTCGCTGCATCCTGTTAGGGCAATGCATACCGCAACTGCGAGAGATTTTTTAAGCATAATTTTTTCGTATTTTGTTGTTAGAATCGAAGTTAAATTAGCGCTCTAGCTGTCTATTGTCCAGCGAAGCGAGACAGTTTCGCGTTTAAAAGCCCTATAAAAAAGAAAACCAACCTGAGTATTCAGGTTGGCTATCTGGCTGGTTGCATGCCTGTTAACTTATTATTAACTCAAAACTGGCTTTTTTGCTCAACTTTTTCGTTATATAGCGACATTTAATTATATCGTTGAGTAATTTTGAACAATCATCCTGTACGTCGGCCTTGCCCTCTGCTGACTCAATCAAGCTAACTTTCAGGAGTTGATTTACCAGTGAACTTGTCACGCATATCAAGCATTTTGGTAACCCCCGCTCCCAGTTTCATCAACGTTGAGAGTTTTTCAGGGCTTAACCGTTGCAGCTCTCCCGCCCACTGGGTGATCATTTCCAACAAATCATGAATTTCCAGCATACGCTGCTGGGCGTATTGCTCTGCCTGGTTATTAGGTTCATCAAGAAGGTTATCGCGCAAAAGGCTTAAGGTTGGGTCAATTTCACGTTTTTGGCGCTGCTCAAATACGCGATTAGCCATTTGCCAAATCGTCCCTGCTGGTTGATAGTACTCTTTACGATCCCCTGGCTTATGTTTGGTGGCGATCAACTGCCACGAATTGAGCTCTTTAATGCCCATACTGACGTTACCACGGGAAATATGAAGCGTCTGCGAAAGTTCATTCGCACTGAGTGGCTGTTCACTGAGTAACAATAGCGCGTACATTTGCCCTATTGTGCGATTAAACCCCCAGCGGCTTCCCATCTCTCCGCAATGCATGACGAATGCTTGCATCTTTTCAGTCAATTCCATGCGCGCTGCCTTATTTTCTGTATTTTCTGAAATTATCAGCATTTATAAGGGATAGCGCAAGTGTGAATGTTAACCCTGAGTAAATCACAAAGAAATCGTATTAATTTTAGACAAAATAGTCGTTTTTCCTCTTTACATCACTAGTAGATTGATTAAAATCTCGCCTCTTCAAAAAGGAGTGTGAATGTTTAACTACAACGGTACAAATGGTTCGTATCAGCTCAGCTTACAAGAACAAATCGTCACGGCGTCTTTTGTCGGCGCGATTAACAGCCGCATGCTCGAATCATTCGCATCGCAATTGCAATCAATCATCAACGACAGCGCGTTGACCCATTGGGGTTACATTAGCAACTCTCAGCGTTTAAGCGCTGCAACCCCAGATGCGCAGCAAAAGATGATTGCACTGGCTAAGCACATGCGTGCTCATGGGTGTCAAGCTTCGGCCTTTGTCATTGACTCGGCGATTGCCATTAGCCAACTAGACAAGGTACGTCAATCGTTGCATTTAGAAGGCAACACCCGCGATATCATCTTCAGCTGTTATGATGAAGCGCTGCGATATGTAAAACAGCAGCTTAATCCCTTGGGGCTGGGCAGTTAACATGAATGTGCAAGTCAGCTCGCCAGAGTTGACTTTCATGTACACCTCTCTAAGCTGCGCTCATCACCATAGAGTTTAAGGAAGGGTTATGAGCGAGCAACACACATATCCAATTGGTATCGCTGGGCAACCATGGTCGAGCGAACACCGTCAACAATGGCAAGCACAGCAAACTGTGCAGCGCAGCTACGCCGATGAAGTGGTAACGAAAGTTAAGGCACTAGCCGACAACTGGGATATCATTGAGTATGGGCAGTTACCCTATGAGCAAAGTTACCCCTTGTTCGCACTAAAGCATAAGCAGTGGCAAAAAGGCCGCCCTATCGCCTTAGTGACCGGTGGCGTGCATGGCTATGAAAGCAGTGGTATTCACGGCGCTCTCGCCTTTGCCAAGCAGGTTGAGCACGCGCAAAGCGCTAACTTCAATATTCTCGTAGTGCCCTGCATCAGCCCTTGGGGTTACGAGACGATTAATCGCTGGAATCCGGATGCCAATGATCCGAACCGGTCATTCTTTGAGGGCTCCGTGGTGCCTGAAGCGCAGTTGTTATTAGACTTTATCGCTCCTTTTAGTAGCGACATTCTGCTGCATATTGATTTGCACGAAACCACTGACAGCGATAATTCCGAGTTCCGTCCAGCACTTGCCGCACGCGAAGGAGTCGTAAATCACAATTGGAATATCCCTGATGGCTTTTACCTTGTCGCCGACAGCGAGCGTCCGCAAGCGTCCTTTCAGCGCGCCATTATCGATGCCGTGGCGAAAGTCACACACATCGCCCCTGCCGATGAGAATAACCAGCTTATCGGCGCTGATTTGGTGCAACCTGGTGTCATTGAATACGCTGGACGTAAATTAGGTTTGTGCATGGGCTTAACGCCAGCGCCCTACGTCACCACTACCGAGGTGTACCCAGATAGCCCGCAGGCAACTGAGCAAAACTGCATCGACGCCCAAGTGGCGGCGGCCAATAGCGCCATTGCCTTTGTTGCCGCATTGTAATTTGGCACTTGGCGTAAAAAAGGGTCACATCCAGTGACCCTTTTTTGTCTCTTTACCTTTATAAGCGTGGTAGCTCACACTGCTTATTTGTAAAAGCGTGTTTCTTTGCGCTGCTGCGTACTCGGATCGCTCGCTTGCTCAACAACAAACGTCAAAGTGCTCACTTTTTTGGCCAGTGCGTAGCCATCAATACTGACTGTCACGGGGATCTCTTTTTGCTCTCCCGGAGCTAAAGAAAGGCCGCCATGCACCGCCAGCTTCGCCCCTTCTAAGCCAGCAATACTGATTTGATACGCTTGCTGCTGTTGGGTTTTATTGACCACCGAGATACGGTAGGGATTCTCAACCCAGCCTCGATAATCTGTACGCGACAACTCGCCCCTATCACGACTAACGTACACCTCCAATGGTGTGCGACTGCTCAACCACCACGCCATAACCACAAATACCAGCACCGTCATCGCTGCATAGCCCAATAGCTTCAGCCGCAGTATAGAGGTTTTACCTTCCTCCTGTTGGCGCTCACTGGTGTAACTGATAAGACCCCGAGGATAGTTAAATTTATCCATGGTTTGATCGCAGGCATCAATACATAAACCACAGTTAATACACTCATATTGAAGACCATTGCGAATATCGATACCAGCCGGGCACACCTCGACGCACAGCTTACAATCAACACAATCCCCCAGTGCGAGCTCTTCACGTGCAGCTTTACGTTTGCGCGGTCCTCGGGTTTCACCGCGTTCACTGTCGTAACTGACGATCAGGGTGTCTTTATCGAACATCACTGATTGGAAACGCGAATAAGGGCACATATAAATACACATTTTCTCGCGCAGCCAACCGGCATTACCATAGGTGCACAAAGCAAATAAAAACACCCAAAAGCTGGTTAACCCACCCCAAGTGAAGGCTAACATCTGTGAATAAAGCTCCTTGGCGGGAATAAAGTAGCTCATAAAAGTGGTTGCGGTGAAAAATGCAATGCCAAGCCAAGCTGCATGTTTGGCTGCTTTTTTCATCAATTTGCTAAAGCCCCAAGGCTGTTTATCGAGCTTTATACGCTGATTACGGCTTCCCTCAATGCGGTGCTCGACCCAGGTAAACAGTAACATCCACACCGTTTGTGGACACATATAGCCGCACCATACGCGCCCCAGCCAATTAGTCACAAAAAATAAGGCGAAGGCACCAGCCATAAATACCCAAGCTAGGATCATAAAATCTTGGGGAAAGAACGTAATAGAGAATATCCGGAATTGTTGTTGCGCCACATCCAGCAACACCGCCTGCTGGCCTTGGTAAGAAATCCAAGGAAGGGCAATAAAGGCAATCATCAATGCCCAACTCATAACCCTACGAATGCGCTGGTAACGGCCTTTTTGTTCACGAACATAAATAGGCCCAGACTGCTTATAGGGCTTAATGATGAGATCTTCTTCTTTAATATCGAACTTCATAATACTTGCTTGTCATTGCTTGAGAACAAGCGGGTATTCGCAAGTCTTGTGCCATAACAATAAGTATTAAAATCTATAGATTTCAGTTAGTTAAAAAAAAGCCTGGACGCATAATAACGATATATCGACACCTTTGACGATATATCGACACCCCTGCCTATTTTTTACTCGCGGTTGACGCCCAATTTTTGCATTTTTGAGCGCAGTGTACTCGGTGCCAAACCGAGCCGTTGCGCGGCTCCGCCCTGTCCATTGATACGTCCACCGCACATAGATAACACATATTCAATATAACGCTTTTGCTCACTATCAAGGGTTCTTATCTCTGTGCCCTCTCCGCGCGCCGCCTCCGATAATTGCATGTCATCGATATGCACAACAGGGCCTTGCGTGAGAATAGCGGCTCGTTCGAGAATGTTCTGCAGCTCACGCACATTGCCCGGCCAGTGATAGGACTTAAGACGGTTAAGACCGCGCGCACTGATACCAGTGAATTGCTTGGCCAGCTTCTGTGACAGCTTACTGAGTAACTGCGCCACCAATAACTCTAAATCTTCAATGCGTTCGCGCAGCGCTGGCACCCGTAGCGGAAAGACATTGAGGCGGTAATACAAGTCCATGCGGAAGCTGCCATGTTCAACCATGGCCCATAAATCGCGGTTAGTGGCGGCGATAAGGCGAATATCTACTTTCAGTGTTTGCTGCCCACCGACCCGTTCGAACTCTTGTTCTTGTAATACTCGCAACAGCTTACTTTGTGCCTCTAACGGCAGCTCTGCGACCTCATCTAAGAATAACGTGCCTTTGTGCGCCAATTCAAAGCGCCCTTTGCGCCGCTGCTGAGCGCCGGTAAACGCGCCTTTCTCATGACCAAATAACTCGGACTCAATTAAGCTCGCACTAAAAGCCGCACAGTTCACCTTAACCAAGGGTGCGTTGCAACGCTGGGAGCGATTGTGTAGCTGTCGCGCAATCAGCTCTTTACCGGTGCCATTTTCACCGAGGATCAGTACCGTACTGTCAGTTTTAGCCACCAGCTCAATCTGTTGCATCATTTGTTGAAAAATTACCGATTGACCCACTAAATCGCTGTCTTGCCACTGCGCATTGATCTCTTCTAGTAAGTAGCGATTTTCTGCCTGCAACTGTTCGCTAAGCTCATTTACTCGTGAGAGTGCTTCGCGCAACGCCTGCTCAGTGCTGCGCTGCTGAGATACGTCACGAAATATCGCCACAGCACCAATAAGCTGTTGATCTTTATAAATAGGTGTGGAGGTATATTCCACTGGAAATTGACTGCCATCTTTACGCCAAAACACCTCGTTGCTAATCGTCCGTGGTTGGCCGTCGACCACAGTGCGATAGATTGGACACTCACAGGCTGGGTAATCACTGCCATCAGCATGGCTATGGTGGTGAAAACGGTGGATCTGCTGACCTAGGAGCTCGCTGGCTTGCCAGCCAGTCATACGCTCTGCTGCCGGATTGATAAAGACCGCATTACCATCGCGGTCAAAGCCATAAATACCCTCTCCTGCAGCATCAAGCAGCAGTCTAGGATCATGAAGAAAGTGTTTGAGTGATTGGTCCATTACTCATTCCAAGCGAGGTAACGACATATCGTTACTATACTCGCTTGGCAAGGAGATAAACAGAGGCGGCTGACTATAATCCGCTGGTTAGGGTAATTTCACCGGGTTTGACAGCCAGAGCAAGGTCAAAGCGCGATAACAAAGCTTGCTTCGGATCTTGGCTATTGAGGGTATAGACCGGGTATTGACGTAGTGCTTGCGTGACGATGTCTTGCACCTGTTGCGACAGCGGTGCTAGCTTGCCTCGGTACCCCATGGCATCAACGTCGGCGTTAATAATAGTGAAGTCTTGCAGATAAACCGCGTCGTCATCATTGTTGAACACTGGCTTTGCGGCAATACTCAAGCGTACACGCACAGGAACTTTTAATGCCAAAGCTTGGACAAATACAGTGTTATCAACACTGAGTTGTACACTGTCGGGGTGTTGCTTAGGGCCAATATCGACGCCGACATCGTTCACTTGCATGCGCATAGGCATGCCCATGAGCTCGACCTCACCTTGCAAACGCTCACTATTAGATTGCAAGTTCTGCTCCAATTGCGTTGCACTGAGCGAATAAACCGACACAGGGGCGTGCGACGCACACCCCGCTAAGCTAAGTATCCAAACGGCGACGATTAAAAACTTTTTCATTGACTCTCCACGGCTTCGAGCACGCTAACAATACGATTAAGCTGTTGTTGTTCCCCTAGACATTGATGTTGCTCATTAACCCCAACGGCGTTAAGCCAGGCAATAAGCAAATCATCCAGGCCATAAGCCACACCTTGGTGCTTTTCATCAAGCATGGTCACTTGCTCTTGCATACGCAAACTGGCGTCACTGGATGGACTGTCAATATTAGCTGTCACTTCTAGGCGAACAAGTAATTGTTCAGCGGATAATGCTAGCTTGCTGTCGCTTAACCAACGCTTATCAACCGCCTGTCCTTGCGACAGTGCACTGCGTAGCTGTCGATAGTGCGCATGGCGCTGTGCCGCCTGAAGTGTATGTAGCGACTGTTGGGCCTGTGCCAGTAGTTGCTTTTTCATATCCTGCAACGGCCGCTCTACGTTGAGCGCCGATACAGTATGCACCACTTCTTGGTAATCCCCAGCTTCCTTACATGCACTCAGTTGTTGTTGCAGTTGCGATAACTGTGTTTGTTGCTCATTGAGCAAATCATTATGTACCTGCTGGCGCTGTTCTTTGGCCTCATCACGCTGAGCAAAAACAGCATCGTTTATACGTCGAAACGCTAACCATAATTTACGTTCTTTACTCTTACCCGCGAAGCCCACTTGCTGCCATTGTTGTTGCAAGTCTTTCAATGTATGGGTGGCGGCAAACACATCTTGCTGCTGTGCCTGATGAGCCTGCTCAAGCAGAGCCTCTTTGGCACTGGCATTATGCTGGTAATAATCTTGTACGCGCTCAGCAATCGCCGTTTGTGCTTCGTTGAACGCTTTGTTGAGCTTATGATAAAGCTTGCTCTCTAACCGTTTAGCACCGCGCCACTGCTTTAGTAGCTGATTAAATTGGGCTTCTAAAGACACAATATCATGATCCGCTTGCTGTGCTTGAGCATCGAGAGTTTGCATCTGCGTAATCAACGCCTCGCGCTCAGCCACCGCCTGCTCCTTTTGTGCCTGCTGCTCAGCAAAATAGTCGCGACAGGGCGCAAACGCGGTTTCGATTTGTTGTTCAAACTCTTGCTTAGCTTGCGCCTCTACGTGCGGGCCCAATAGTTGCCAGCTTTTACGTAACTTTTTCACTGCGGCTAAACGCTCATTGGCATCGTCACAAGGTGATTGCGCCAGCTTGAGCGCGGCCTCGAGCAACTGCGTCTGCTGTGATTGCCCAGCATACTGATGCCAATCTTCAGCCTCGCTCAAGGTTGTCTTCAAGCTTTCATATTCTCGGCTGACTTGTTGGCGGTAATGCTCGGTGAGCTCTTGATACAGCGTCTCTAACCCATTAAACACGCCGAAAGCAACGCGGTAGCGACCTTGATTAATTAAACGACGCAAGTCTTTTGTCTTTTTGCGCGCTTGGTTAAGGGTTTGCTGCTGCGCATCTAATAGTGGCTGCATCTGCGCAAACCATGCCTTTTTAGCTTGCTGGTATGATTGGTGCCATACGCCAGCAAGCTCTTTAGGTAAGGCCGACAAACTCTGTTGAACCTCTTTCGCAAGCTCAGTCTCACGCATAAGCGCTGCATCAAGCTGAGCTGAGGTTTCAGCAACCGCCATAGCTTGATATTCCTTTAGTCGCTCCCGCAACTGCTCCACATCTTGCTCATAGGCACTAAGTTGTTCAACTTGCTTAAATAAACGCTTGAGCTCTTGGCGCTGACTAGTCAGCTCAGCTCCAGGCTGTAAATCGGGGCTTTGCAACATATCTTCAGCTTGCGCTACTTTGGCATGTAACCAATCGGTTTGAATTTGCTCATTTCCATCGAAACGTAGCGCCATGGCATTGCTGATCTCTTCCGCTAGCGCGCTTAAGTTGGCCAATGCCAACACACTGCGTTGCTGCGCTTGTTGTTGCGCCTGTTGACGCTCATATTGTTCGCCAAGAATAGCGATATGACGCTCAAGCTTGTTTTTCAAAACGGCAAATTTCTCATCGTTTTGCGCTCGCAATTCTTCATCGAGCCACTGGGTCTCTAGTTGAGCAAACTGATGGCTGAACTGAGTGTATTGAGTCGTGACCAGTTGGTAGTCGTTTTTATCGCGCAAAGCGTTCAGCTGCGCCAACAAGAGTTTACTCTGCTGCGCTACCTGTTGTGGCATGTGCGCTGCTAATTGCTGCTCTTCAATGGCCTGTGTCAACCGTGTTTTCGCTTCGCCTTGAGCATGCTTAACCAACTTATCTGCTAACTGGGCATTAATCACTAACGGACACAACTGCAGCTGCAAGGCTTCGTCTGCACTTCTGAACACCTGTTCGGTGAGCTGCGGTTTATTAAGGCGATTAATTAATTTAACTTTCGTTGCTGTGGTTTTCTCTGCTAATGCTAGTTGCTCTAACGTTTTCTCATTGGCGAAACGCTCTAAGTATCGGTCTTTATCTGCGCTCGACAAAGCCTGAGGTGAATGCAATAGCACTTCTGCCACTTTTTGATTGGCCAAGCGCTTAATACCCGGCTCGGCGTCACTTTGGCAAGCCTGCCACCACAAATCGATGTCATTGAGTTTTTTTAGTGCTGCCGAGCGCACTTTACTGCTCGGGTCTTGGCTGGCTAATTGCTGCAATATAGCATGGTGTTGTTGATTATCGAGCTGAGACAATGCCCCTAGGCGCGTGCTCTCATTAGGGTGCTTCCACTTTGGTTTGAATAACTGCTTAAAGATCATTTTCACTAAACCTGGCTATCTCATTGTCTGCTTTGAACTGCTTTTTAAGTTCTTGTTTGGATTTTTGTACTAGCTCACCATTTTCACCAACGGTGAACTGCTCGTCGCTTTTAAGTACTTTGGCTTGATACAACATGACCAACTGCACTGTTTGTTGTTTTTGTTCGTCACTTAGGGGTGTCCCATCCGGCCATTTACCAGTGGCGGCACCATACTGCAGGCGCTCAAAGGTTTGCGGAGTAATTGCTTGGACTAACTGCTCAATATTCATAACTTCTTTCTTTTCAAAAATACCAAACGAACGCGATTAATTAGATACCAGATAAACCCGAGAACGATGGCGCCGTAACAGGCATTTTGCTGCCATGAGCCAGGCTCAGGCTGCTGCCAATACAACACTAAGAAGCCACCAAGGAAAAAGATCAAAGCAATGAAAGATTGATTCATCAACCCCTGTTGCTTTTGCAGTTTAGTTCGCGCGGCTAAACGGCGCTGGTCTTGCTCGTTCATTTGTTCTAGAGCGATATTGCAATGGGGACAGGACTGATGTTTGTCGGAAATCGACTTTTGGCACTGTGGACATGAAATGATGGCCATGCTTACTCCTATTTGCAACTACGCGCCCATAAAAAAGGCGCCTTCTGGCGCCTCATTGTACTGGTTTTAATTGCTCTTGTCTTTTTCCAATTTCTGCCAGTAGTCTTTTACGGAGTCTTTCATTTCTTTACGCAGTAACATGATGCCAAACAAGTTCGGCAAGGTCATCACCACGATGGCTACGGCGGCAAGTTTCCATACCAACGTGGTGTCGGCAAATGACGCCCAAAAGAAACCGGCAACATAAAATACGCGATACGGCATCACCGAGCGCGAACCCAATAAATAGGTCATCGCCCTATCCCCGTAGTAAGACCACGCTATCGCCGTGGAGAAAGCAAACAGCAATAAGCCTATAGACACGATATACTTACCATTGTCGCCCAAGAAGCCACGCGTAAAGGCTTTAGTGGTCAGCTCGGCGGAGTGCACCAGGGATTTACCCATCACACTGATACTGTCGTCGACTATCTGGCCATCTTTCACTTCCACTTCACCGGTGTAGACGTGACGCTCAGTAATGCCAAAACGCAGGTCTTCAGCCACTGAACGTGAGTGCAAAATGGTGAAATCTTTATTTATAGCTTTGCCGTTAATTACGTTGATAGTGCCGTTGTAAGGCGCAACGTCACTGCCGTTACCGTTAAGGTAGTTGTAGAGATCGGTGCGGTCTTCATCACTTTGGTCTGAGTAGTTCCCTTGCAGCACGGTCATTGAACTGCGCTCAAAGTGTGTATCAAATTTTTCGTTCCACACCCCTGATGACAAGATCACTAAACCGGTTAACGTACAAATGATAATAGTGTCGATAAACGGCTCTAAAATTGACACCATGCCTTCGGATACAGGCTCATCGGCTTTGGCTGACGCGTGAGCGATAGGTGCCGAGCCCTGACCAGCTTCATTTGAAAACAGACCTCGGTTAACACCTCGGTTAAAGGCATAAGCAAAGCTGGCACCCAAGAAACCACCGGCGGCGGCTGAGCCTGTGAAGGCCTCGGTAAATACCGAAGCAAACGAAGGGCCTATATTCTCGATGTTATAGAAAATGACCAAGAGCGCGCCAATTACATAGACAGCGGCCATTAGCGGTACGATTTTCGAGGTAATCGCGGCGATGCGTTTAATGCCGCCAAGGATCACTAAGGCTAGTAAGATAGATAGAACGGCCCCTGTGGCCATAGGTTCAAAACCAAAAGTGGCTTCCATACCCTGAGCAATATTATTAATCTGCGGCAGACTACCGGTACCAAAGGAGCTAATAACGGTGGCAATGGCAAATAAAATAGCTAACCACTTCATGTTTAGGCGTTTGTCCATGTAATACATGGGGCCCCCTGCCATAGTGCCATCTTCGGTTTTCTCGCGATATTTGTGCGATAGCGTTACTTCCACAAATTTTGTGGTCATGCCGAAAAATGCCGTCATCCACATCCAAAACAGTGCTGCGGGGCCACCGATGGAGATGGCCAAAGCAACACCACCGATGTTACCAGTGCCCACTGTTCCGGACAGAGCAGTAGAAAGAGCTTGGAAGTGCGTGGTATCACCCTGGTGCGATTTTTTATCATATTTACCAGAGACGATGCGCACGGCATGTTTGAAGTAGCGAACCTGAGGGAATTTTAGATAAATCGTAAAAAATAAACCCACACCAAGCAATACATAGGGGAACCAAACGGAACCACCAAGCATGGAGTCGAGGGTATCAAAGAAGTTTCCTAGGGCATCCACGGGTATATTTCCTCTTTTATTATTATGTCTAACTGCGAACTATGACAGCATCTCACAAGGTTGCGAATATGTTAAAGCATTTGTTATTAAAATGAAGCATAAAAAAGGCGCTTAAACGCGCCTTTTTGTTATCTTAGCTTATCAACCACCGCGATAATGGCGGCTAACGTGTCTTGCCCAAACTGATAGGACCGCCTGTCTGACCAGCCGTAGTCTATATCTGGCAAGTTAGCGTTGTCTTTAAATGGCATCTCTACGGTGTAAGCCAAGGCTTTAAACTCCTCACCCACGGCGCAAGAAGCCACTGTTAGGTTAGCCTCACCAGGGGCATCCTTGTCATAGCCGAATTCATCTTGGAATTCTGGTGTTATAGTCAAAAGCGCATCTTTAAAGGTGTTTTCTAAATCCTCGAGGCGAGCGTCATAGCTTGGGATACCCTCTCCGCCAGCAACAAAGTTATAAGGCAAAGCTTCATCACCGTGGATATCGAGATACATATCCAATCCAACTTCGCGCATTTTGTTTAGTACGAGGTAAACTTCTGGGCTCTGGTCCATGCTCGGTGTGGCCCATTCACGATTCAGGTTAACACCAGCAGCATTGGTGCGCAGATGACCACGCACACTGCCATCAGGGTTCATATTAGGAACAATGTAGAATACTGCTTTCGATAGCAACTTCGCCGCATGAGGGTCCTCGTCGTCGAGTAATTTATGCAATAACCCCTCAACAAACCACTCGGCCATGGTTTCACCTGGGTGTTGACGAGCAGTGATCCAAATCGCCTTTTTATCAGCGCTTGGCTCGCCAATACGCAGCACCGTCATATCACGACCATCCAAGGTGGTACCGAGGTTTTCAGCATCACAGATAGCATGACTTTGCGCCCAATAAATTAAATCAAGATGACGCTCATAACTGTAAGGGGCAAAATAAGCAAAGAACACCTGAGAACACTCTGGTTCAAAGTCAATGATCAAAGTGCCGTTGTCATAACGCGTAGGCACGCGAAACCATGTTTGTCGATCATAGGACGCAACGGCTTGGTAGTCATCCCAGCCCTCTGGGTATGCCGACTCTTTTAGATTATTAATATGCAAGCAGTGTTCAACGAAAGGTGTGGTTTCTAGACGAAAGTGAAACCATTGAAAAAACGCGGACTGATTGTCTTTATTAATCTCAAGTTGGATATCCAGTGGCGATTCACAGGCGATAACCTTGATATTACCACTATCGAAATTACTGGTGATGTTCATACTTTATCCTTTCAGACATGAGAAGTAGTGATGCTCGCAGACTAGCACAGCCCCTGCAGAGCAACAATTAACAACAAAAAAGCCGGTGCGCTAAAAAGCGACCGGCTGTGAACTAACTTGGTTTTTATTAGCGTGGCAAGCTTGGGTGGGCAATTTCAGCCATGTCTTGCATACAACGCACAACCTGACAGCTGTAACCAAACTCATTATCATACCAAACGTAAAGCACAACGCGCTCGCCATCAACGATAGTTGCTTGGGAGTCCACCACACCAGCGTAACGGCTACCAACGAGGTCGGTAGAGACGATTTCTGTTGAAGCGGTGTAATCGATTTGATCGCGTAGCTCCGAGTGTAACGCGGTCTCGCGTAAGAAGGCATTCAGCTCTTCAACACTGGTCCCCTTTTCCAAGTTAAGGTTAAGGATAGCCATTGATACATTCGGTGTCGGCACACGAATAGCATTACCGGTTAGCTTACCTTCAAGTTCCGGCAAGGCTTTGGATACAGCTTTCGCCGCACCAGTAGAGGTAATAACCATGTTGAGCGCAGCAGCGCGACCACGGCGCTCGGCTTTGTGGTAATTATCAATTAAGTTTTGGTCGTTGGTGTATGAGTGTACGGTCTCAACGTGACCATTTTTAATACCAAACTTGTCATTTAAGGCTTTGAGCGTCGGCGTAATGGCGTTAGTGGTGCAGCTTGCAGCACACACAATTTTATCTTCAGGTTTGATATCTTGGTTGTTAACACCGTAAACAATGTTCTTGATATCGCCTTTTGCCGGTGCTGTTAGTAATACTTTCGAAGCACCTTTTGACTCTAGGTGTTGGCCTAGGCCTGCTTCATCTTTCCAAATACCTGTGTTATCAACAACTAACGCATCTTCAATACCATATGCGGTGTAATCAACTTCACTTGGCGAGTTGGCATAAATCACTTGAATGTAGCTGCCGTTAGCTTTAATGGCATTACGCTCATTATCAATGGTGATAGAGCCGTTGAATGGGCCATGAATTGAATCACGACGCAATAGGCTAGCTCGTTTTTCAAGATCCCCATCTTTACCACCACGTACCACAATGGCGCGTAAACGTAAGTCGGCATACGGGCCTGACTTTTCGATTAATAAGCGCGCTAACAAGCGACCAATACGGCCAAAACCATATAAAACCACATCACGCGGTGCTTTTGGCTCACCTGGATTAGTGATTTCTGCAAGCTCGTCTTTTAAAAATTCTTCTAACGAGCGACCTTTGGCCGCATCTTTATATAGGAAGCTGTAAGCCAATTTACCAATATCGATACGGCCAGAGCTAAGTTCCATGTTGCTGATCGCTTCTAACACCGGGTAGCTTTCGCGCAGACGTAGTTTAGAGTCTTCAAATTGCGCCACGGTTTTGTGCGCTTTAATAATATCGATGGTGCTGGCGTTGACCAGAGGGCGGCCATAAACGGCAATTTCGATACCACGGTTGCGATACAGTTTACCAATGATGGGTTGCATACTTTCAGCGTAGTCTTGGCGTTCTTGCCAGCTGTTCAAGTACTCTTGCTCGTGAGATGAGGTCATTGTTTCTGCCTTTGAAATTTATTTTGAACGGATATAGCCCGAGGAGGGAATGTGTCATCACAAAGTGAGAGCGTGATCAAGGACAATATACCTCCTAGCAGGCGGGCATATTCTAATGCAAAGCGCGAGCAATAACCACCTCTACATTACTCTTGGGTACAAGGTGTCTCCCTATAACGCTTTGAGCTACAATAAAATCAATGACTAAAGCGGTTTTACACCCATTGACGAAAAGTAACGTCAATTTCAGCGCATAACATGATGGTGTGAGCGCACTAATACAAAGAAAAGGAATAACCATGCGACTTATTATCGGCTTGGCCTTAGTTACAACGTTGAGCGGCTGTGACTCAAGCCTGACAGTGCGGGAAGTCTGTGAGCAAACTCCGGCCATGTGTAATGACTTAAACACAGACAGTCACTGCCGACATGAACGCGCAGAAGTGATCATAAGTCGCTTTCATGAGTATGAAAAGCCGACTTTGGAGCGAAAATACCAATTACTAAAAGACTTTGAACGCTACAGCCAATGTGTCAATCTCGCTTCAAAAATTGAACACATAAAGCTTAAAGAAAAGACCGCCTCACGTTATAAGGGCTATCACACGGCACAAAAAGAAATTAATCGCTTACTTTATGAAACCCGTGGTAGCAATCATCCAGGGCTGCTGTATTTTCACTGGTCGCGTAACAACGATAATAGTGCACTGCAAAAACTGCTGTCGATGCAAGAAGACACAAAAGTAAAAAACAGCCGAGATGCACAGTTTTACCTGGCCAGTTACTACATGAAAGTGGATACGCAAAAAACGTTGGATCACTTATACCGTAGTCTTGAGCTTAATGGTGCTGAACAACAGCCCCATCCTGAAGTGCTTACTTCACTGGTCAATATTTTCTATCAGCAAGAACAGTATAATTTGGCGTATACCTTTGCAGTGGTGGCCAAACAGGCCGGCGTGGAAAACATTGATTTTGCGCCTTTGCGCGCAAGGGCATTAGATGACGGGCATGACCTAGAGCGCCTAGATACCTTAGCACAAACTACTTACGAGCAGATCATGAGCGGACAATTCCGCTCGCCCCGCTCATAAGTAAACTCCATAAAAGTAAAAAGCAGCCTTCAGGCTGCTTTTTTATTACTTTAATTTGCTAGTGCCCACTTCAACACGGGTTTTTAGCTTTTGTCCGGGTCTAAAAGTGACCACTCGGCGCGCCGAGATAGGAATATCTTCTCCGGTTTTGGGGTTACGACCTGGTCGCTCTTTCTTATCACGAAGATCGAAGTTGCCAAAGCCGGAAAGCTTAATTTGCTCCCCATTTTCTAAAGCTGAGCGGATTTCTTCAAAAAACGCTTCAACTAGTTCTTTGGCATCCTTTTTATTGATCCCCAACTTCTCAAATAGGTGTTCAGCTATGTCGGCTTTGGTAAGCGCCATATCTAGTCCCTCAACGATGCGTTAAACTCTTTGGCCAATGCGGCCACGACGTTGTCGACAACTAAGTTGATATCTTTCTCTTCGAGCGTTCTATCAACCGCCTGCAGTGTCAGAGCAATTGCCAAACTCTTATAATTTGGCTCGATACCTTTGCCCTTATACACATCGAATAAGTTTAGGTCAACCAATTGATTTCCGCCAACTTTTTCTATAGTGGCTAAAACATCACCAGCATGAACCTTATCTTCCACCAAAATCGCGATGTCTCGGCGGTTCGATGGGAACTTGGATATTCCTACAGCTTCTGGAAGAACACGGCTAGCCACTGCGGCTACTTCAATTTCAAAGACATAGGCTGCACCGTTAATACCAAGCTGCTTTTGCAACTGTGGATGCACAGCACCAACAAAACCGACCTGCTGCCCATCAACAAAGATAGCGGCACTTTGGCCCGGGTGCAAACCATCACACTGCTGTGCTTTGAAACTAAAGCGCGCACTGTCATTGCATAACGCCAGTAACGCTTCCACGTCCCCTTTGACATCATAGAAGTCAACCGCGCGGCTTGGTACATTCCAATGCTCGCCATAACTTGTGCCCGAGACAATGCCACCAAACACGGCCTGCTGACGCACACCATTTTCAGCTTGTTCATCAGCCATGAACTTTAGTCCATGCTCAAACAAGCGCACGCGTGATTGCTGACGATTTTGGTTGTACACCAACGCATTCAGTAACCCCGGCATCAACGACAGACGCATGACCGACATGTCCGCCGAAATAGGGTGCGGCAAATGCAATGCTTGCTCATCGCCATGGATGGCAGCTTGGACCTTGGGATCAACAAAGCTATAAGTAATGGCTTCTTGATAACCGCGCGTCACTAAGGTATCGCGCAAACGCTTAACCGGCACTGACGCTTCGTTGTGAGCTGTCATGTTAAGTTTCGCCATTGGCGCAACATTAGGAATATTGTTGTAGCCATAGACCCGAGCGACTTCTTCGATTAAGTCTTCCTCGATGCGAATATCAAAGCGATAACTGGGCACATCGGCCTGCCAAGTACCGTTTGTGAATTGTACGTCTAGGCCTAAACGACGCAGGATATTGGTCACGGTTTCATCATCGATATGATAGCCAATCACACGGTCTAAACGTTCACGACGTAAAGTAACCGCTGTGACCTTTGGTAACTGCTCTGTAGCAACAGCCTCAACAACAGGACCAGCTTGACCTCCGACTATATCAAGTAACAATGCCGTAGCACGTTCCATGGCGTCACGTTGTAGCGCAAAATCAACTCCGCGCTCATAACGGTGCGAGGCATCGGTGTGCAGCCCATAGCTTCGTGCCTGACCGGCAATAGCGACAGGGTTAAAGAAGGCACTTTCAAGTAAAATATCGCTGGTTTTCTCGGTGACCCCAGAGCCCTCTCCACCAAAGATACCCGCCATGGCTAAGGCTTTATTATGATCGGCGATCACTAGCGTCGATTCATTGAGTTTCGCAGTGTTGCCATCAAGCAAAACCAGCTCTTCACCAGCATTGGCACTACGTACCTTAATACCACCTTCAATGGCGGCTAAGTCAAACGCATGCATCGGGTGGCCCAGCTCAATCAACACATAGTTGGTGACATCAACCACAGGGTCAATAGAGCGAATACCACTGCGGCGCAATTTCTCAACCATCCACAATGGCGTTTGCGCATCAAGATTGATGCCCTTAATTACGCGACCAAGGTAACGAGGGCAACCTTGCTCGTTAACTAGCTCAATGCTGACTTTATCATCAATGGTGGGCTCTACTGGCGCAATCGTCAGTTCATTCACGTCCAGGTTGTTTAGCACCCCCACTTCGCGAGCCAAGCCTTTAATACCCAGGCAATCGCTGCGGTTCGGCGTTAAATCAACATCGACAATATGGTCATCAAGACTTAGGTACTCACGTAAATCGGTGCCAATGGGCGCATCGGCTGGCAATTCCATAATGCCATCGCCCTCTTCACTGATACCTAGCTCTACGAATGCGCATAACATGCCATGCGACGGTTGACCACGCAGCTTGGCCTTTTTAATTTTAAAATCGCCGGGTAATACCGCGCCGACTTTCGCCACTGCCACTTTGATACCTTGGCGACAGTTAGGTGCGCCGCACACAATATCAAGTAACTCATCATCACCGACGTTTACTTTCGTCACACGCAGTTTATCGGCATCAGGGTGCTGACCACACTCGACGACTTCGCCGACAACCACACCACTAAACTGACCTGCAGCTGGTTCTAATGCATCTACTTCCAGTCCCGCCATTGACAGCTGCTCCGCAAGTGCGTCGCTATCGATGGCCGGGTTCACCCATTCACGTAACCACTTTTCACTGAATTTCATTTATCACGACCTCTTAACGGAACTGGTTTAGGAATTTCAAATCATTTTCGAAAAATGCGCGTAAGTCATTAACGCCATAGCGCAACATGGTAAGGCGCTCTACCCCCATACCAAAGGCAAAACCAGTGTATTTTTCAGGGTCGATATTAACTGAACGCAACACATTCGGGTGCACCATACCGCAACCAAGAACCTCTAACCATTTGCCGTCTTTACCTTTCACATCAACCTCTGCCGATGGCTCAGTGAATGGGAAGTAAGAGGGGCGGAAACGAATTTCCATATCTTCTTCAAAAAAGTTACGAAGAAAATCGTGCAAAATGCCCTTGAGCTCAGTGAAGCTAACGTCTGTATCCACCATCAAACCTTCAACCTGATGGAACATCGGTGTATGCGTTTGATCGTAATCGTTACGATACACACGACCTGGCGAGATAATACGCAAAGGCGGTTGCTCAGTTTCCATGGTACGTATTTGTACACCACTGGTTTGCGTACGTAATACCAACTTGGGGTTGAAGTAGAAGGTATCGTGATCCGCGCGTGCCGGGTGATGTGCAGGAATGTTCAAGGCATCAAAGTTGTGGAAGTCATCTTCCACCTCTGGCCCTTGCTTCACCGCAAAACCCAACTCACCGAAGAAAGATTCGATGCGTTCAATGGTCCGGGTAACGGGATGAATGCCGCCGCTGGCCATATTGCGCCCAGGTAAGGTGACATCAATGGTTTCTGCTGCCAGCTTTTGCTCTAATGCTTTTGCGTTCAGCGCTTCACGCTTCTCATTGATCGCTTCAGTCACTTGCTGCTTGGCTTGGTTAATCACTTGGCCGGCGCTCTTACGCTCTTCTGGCGCCATTTTACCAAGCGTTTTCAGTAACCCGGTAATTTCACCTTTCTTTCCAAGGTAGTTTACGCGCACATCTTCTAGGTGCGCGATTTCGCTGGCTGAATCAACCGCCTTTAAGGCGTCAGCCAAAATCGCTTCTAAGTTCATCGGATACCTGACTAGGGTGATAATTTAAAGTGTTTATTTAACCACTTATGATAACCAAAGGGCCGCTCTGATTCTAGCCCTGAGCGGTGCTTTCTATAGCTTTAAAGTGGCTTTTATAAACGGAATGGTGAGCTTTCGCTGCGCTGCCATAGAGGCATGATCGAGTTTGTCCAATACATCAAGGAGTGCACGCATGTCCCGACTTAAGCGCGTCAATAAAAAGCGTGCACAATCATCAGAAAGTTCTAAGCCGCGCATTTTTGCTCTATTTGTTAATGCTTGAGCCTTATCATCATCACTCATCGAGCGGATTTGTAAGGTAGTGCCCCATTTCAGCCGTGACTCTAAATCCGGCAGCGTAATATTAAGCATATCCGGCAATAAATCGGCGGAAATCAGCAACAGCTTGCCCGGCTCGTTAAAACGGTTAAAAAAGTTGAATAGGGCTTTTTCCCAGGCCTCATCACCGGCGACTAAGTGCAAATCATCGATACATACGACATCAAGGGTATCGAGCCCCTCTAACACCTGAGCACCAAACTGCTGCACTTCACTTAACGACAGAAGCATACTGGACAAGCCCTGCTCTTGGGCATGGATACAAGTAGCATAAAGTAAATGCGATTTGCCCGAGTCCCCTAACCCACACAAATAGGTGTACTGAAATTGCTGTGTTAGGTGTTCAAAGGCCGCTTTTAAGTGATTAACCTCTAACGAGTCTTCACCACCAAAGTAACTGGCGTAGGTTTCGTCATCAGGTAAAGTAACAGGCAATGCCAGTTGCGAATGCTGCATCATCAGTTATTGCCACGCATACTCAAGATCGTCATTGCTAGTAGAGTAATAAAACTTATCTGGGTCGCGATAATCACTAAAGTAGGAATCAAGCGTCAATGCTTTGCGCAAGTCATCAACACTGCCTGTATGACTGACATTTATTTCAATAAACTTTTTAGCAACATGACTGACGTTAGCATCAGTGACCACACTTAGGCTACGTAACCGCCGCAAGGCATACTCGATATCAACAAAACTGGTGGTGTTATAAAGCTTAAGCATCTGCTGCTGTGCATCATAACCAGAAGCCGCATCAATTGCATACTCACTGGCAAGTGCACCGGCTAGAGCGTCGACCATATCGAGAATAACCTGTTGCTTGTCGCCCTTGTGTCGGGTGGCCTCGAACTGATCTTCATTGGTAAAGCGCCAATCGAGCTCCCACGCTCCGGAGCGTTCATCTTGATAGAGTCTCGCTGACACAACGCGTTCTGCCATATAACGCTGCGAAGCGATGTCCAGGGAGTCACTGAAATTTCCCCATACGTCAGTGACTTCGACATGCTGTCTGTCTTCAAGGTCGAGTAAAGGAGTAACAATGGGGAGCCCGCGACGAGAGGCACGATCCGACAGTAACTCCTCGACTTGCGGGTGGGTATCAGCAGTGAGCAGCTCCCGTCGCCAGCCATCTTCAATCGCCAACCAAATGACCACCAAAGGACGGCGATTGCCCCACAGTGGCAAACCGGCTTCTCTGACTAAGGTATTGACCTTGTTGCTGTCAAATTGCACGTTTAAGTATGATTGCCCTTCGTTATCGCCGTATTCAAATTTAGTCATATAATCGGAGATATCAGATAATGCGCCCCGCACCACCTGGTTGTTCGTTGCATCAGGCTCACCCGTGACCTTGATCACTACATTTAATAATGCGTTCTGACTTGCCGTGACCCGGCTAGCACGAGTTTTATCATCTACTGGCTGTTGATACTGGTACAGCCCTTTTACTTCTATCGCCTGACTTGAGAAGGCGATAAACATTGCACATAGCAGGAATAAATTACGGATCACGTTGCTTCATACCTCAATCATAATGCCCTGATCCTAAAGCAAAGACTAAAACAAAGCAAAAGGTTCGCTAAGATTAACAACGGCTATGAAGAGAGCCTGAATATAGGCGGTTAACAATGATTGATGTATCCCTGTGTTGTGGATCAGGATGAATCCTGATTAAGGTGTCGCAAGGCTAAAGCCTTGCCTACAGATATGGTGATGAATGTTTAGCTGTGTTGTAGGTCGGGATTTATCCTGACTAGCTGTTTCAAGGCTAAAGCCTTGCCTACAGATGCGATGAGTGGGGATGTGCGGTGTTGTAGGTCGGGGTTTACCCTGACTAAGATGTTGCAAGGCTGAAGCCTTGCCTACGGATTTAGCGTTATTCTGTGGTTTGGCTCTGTTGTGGGTCAGGGTTTACCCTGACTAGGGTGACGCAAGGCTGAAGCCTGGCCTACAGGCATAAAAAAACCCGCTGCACTGGTGCAACGGGTCT
>NZ_JAKRFV010000010.1:0-123676 GCF_022347945.1 Pseudoalteromonas sp. MM17-2
AGCGAGGGAATAATCTCGTTGAGTTCGTTTGCTATTTGATTTCATTACACTCTCCAAATTAAGTTTGAAAAGTGTCAACGCTATTTAGGACGGGTCACTGTATCTATTAAAGCCCACCCAATGGTGGGCTTTTTCTTTTTAAAAAAAAGGATTTATACTCACAACTACACAATCGTTGTAGCTGTATCAGCACAGCAGGATATCTATGAGTGAACAATATAGGTTAGTATTCGCCAGCCTCGATGAGGGCCTTGAGCAAACCGAAGTCGCACATGCGTTGCAGCAGAAACTCAAACTGTCACCCAAGCAGGCGCAAGCGTTTTTTACTGGGCGTAGTATTTTTGCTCCCAGTGATAAAGCCAAAGCATTAAAACAAGCTAAGGTGTTGGCTTCGCTAGGCATTCGTACACGACTGCAAAGCATGCAAAGTACGGCCAATGAGACCGCGAATACGGCATCGTCCGCTGCTAGAGACGAGCAAATTTTGGCGGCCCTTGATTATATTACCAGTAGCCTTATTCGCCTTGAGGAACGCCTTGATGATATGGATAACCGCCTCAATGATCAGCTGCAGCAAAATTCTAGCAATGAAGTGAATGATGATTTTGCCGTTGATCTCAGCCTCGACGAGGAGCTCGAGCTGGCGCCTCAGCCTAGTCGCAAACGTTGGCCTTTATTTACCTTAATCGCGCTGATTGTGTTTCTGCTTGGTGTACTCGCGTTGGCTTTCATCTACCCCGAATTACTGACTTTTTAAGCTATGAGTGCGAATCAGTTTAATCAGCAACGTATTGACATCCGCAAGAAGATGCGGGAAATGAGAAAAAACTTATCTACTTCTGAACAAAAACGTGCCGCCGACGACCTCATTATTAATTTTCTTCAAGTAGCAAAGATTACTCAAGGGACCCAAGTAGGCGGGTACTTGGCGAACGATGGGGAACCGAGCCTATCTCCCACTTTTGAAGACTTATGGGCTAAAAAAGCAGTACCAAACCTGCCCATTATTCACCCCTTTTCAAAGACTCATCTACTCTTTCAGAGGTATGAAGAAAATTCACCCATGAGCACAAACCGCTATGGTATCTTGGAGCCCAAGTTGAATTGCAGTCATGTGTGTCCGGTTGCGCAGTTAGATTATATTCTCACGCCACTGGTTGCATTTGATAGTCAAGGCAATCGGTTGGGTATGGGTGGCGGATATTATGACCGCACATTAGCACAAATCCCCGCCGATCGAAGTCAGCGCCCTCTGCTCATAGGCATTGCCCATCAATGCCAAGAAGTGGCGCAACTACCGGTCGCGAGTTGGGATGTGCCACTTGATTATATTGTGACACCGAAGACAATTTATCGCCCCGGTGCACAGTGATACACTAACCGAAACCCTTTGCTATTAACTCTTTAATGAGCACACCATGACTCAAGATGAAATGAAAAAAGCGGCTGCTTGGGCAGCGCTAGACTATGTAAAAAGCGACACGATTGTTGGTGTTGGCACCGGTTCTACTGTGAATCACTTTATTGATGCACTGGCGTCGATAAAAGACACGATTCGTGGCGCCGTTTCCAGCTCTGAAGCCTCAACACAACGGTTAAAAGCGTTGGGAATAGAGGTATTTGAGCTCAATGATGTCAGTAGCCTCGATATTTATGTTGATGGCGCCGATGAGATCAACGCCAACAATGAAATGATCAAAGGCGGCGGTGCGGCATTGACTCGTGAGAAGATTGTCGCGGCTGTGGCCAAGCGCTTTGTGTGTATCGTTGATGAGAGCAAAATCGTCGATACCTTGGGTGAGTTCCCACTGCCAGTGGAAGTGATCCCGATGGCGCGCAGCTATGTCGCCCGTGAAATTGTAAAACTCGGGGGTGACCCGGTTTATCGCCAAGGTGTCACTACCGATAACGGCAATGTCATTTTGGACGTGCATAATTTACATATTGTTGATGCCAAGTCGCTTGAGCAAACATTAAACCAAGTCGTCGGTGTTGTAACCAACGGCCTATTTGCCCATCGTGGTGCCGATGCCGTTGTCGTTGGTACTGCGCAGGGGCCTACTACACGTTAGAGGAATGAGGAACATGAGTAAGGTATCGTTAGCAAAAGACAAAATTAAGATTCTCTTGCTAGAGGGCGTACACCAAAGTGCGGTGGAAACGTTAAAACGCAACGGTTACAGCAATATCGATTACGTTAAAACCTCGCTACCTGAAAGTGAACTTGTAGAGCGCATTAGCGACGTGCACTTCGTTGGCTTGCGCTCACGTACACAACTCACAGAAAAGGTCTTAGATGCAGCGCAAAAGCTGGTCGCGGTCGGTTGCTTCTGTATTGGTACTAACCAAGTTGACCTAGACGCCGCGAAGCGCCGGGGGATTGCGGTCTTCAACGCGCCATTTTCCAATACTCGCTCAGTCGCCGAATTGGTGCTGGGTGAGATTTTATTGTTGCTGCGCGGTATTCCTAAACGTAATGCCATGGCTCACCGAGGTCAGTGGCTGAAATCAGCAGAAGGCTCTTTTGAGGCTCGAGGCAAAACATTGGGTATCATAGGCTATGGCCATATAGGTACTCAGTTGGGCATTATGGCTGAGAACATTGGCATGCAAGTGCGGTATTACGATATCGAAGATAAGTTATCCTTAGGTAATGCCCAGCAAGTAGAAAACCTCACAAAACTACTGCAACAATCAGACGTAGTCAGTTTACACGTGCCGGAAACCCCGCAAACAAAGAACCTCATCGGCACCGCTGAGTTAGCGGTCATGAAAAAAGGCAGTATCTTGATTAACGCCTCACGCGGCACCGTTGTCGATATTGACGCCCTTGCCGAGGCACTTGAAGAGCGCGGCCTATCCGGCGCGGCCATTGATGTGTTCCCTGTTGAACCGAAATCAAACGATGAAGAATTTGTCTCGCCACTGCGCCAATTCGACAACGTTATTTTAACCCCCCATGTTGGCGGCTCCACGCAAGAGGCGCAAGAAAGTATTGGTGTGGAAGTGGCCGGTAAGCTCGCTAAATATTCCGACAACGGCTCAACAATGACAGCCGTCAATTTCCCTGAAGTCGCCCTGCCAGAACTGGCGAATCGCAGTCGCCTGTTACACATTCACCAAAACCGCCCGGGTGTACTGACACAAATTAACCAAGCGTTTGCACAGCATGGTATTAATATTGCCGCGCAGTACCTGCAAACCGATGACAACATAGGTTATGTCGTTATTGATGTGGATAGCGACCACTCTGAAGTGGCATTGAAAGAGCTCAGCGCCGTGGACGGCACTATACGTGCGCGAATTTTGCACTAAGTGGTTTGTATAGGTAGACTAAAAAGCACAGCTTCGGCTGTGCTTTTTTGATCAACAGTAACCAATAGGGATCACCTTATGGACTCTAACAATAATAACAAAGATAAAGCGAAAGAACGTCGCGGCCATATCACCCTCATTGCCTTTTTAGTGGCCGTGGGTATTTTTGCCTTGGGCATTAAAGTAGGCGAGCTTCTAGCATAATACCCAGACTCTCGCCAATCTAAGCGGCTGTTGGTTTAGGTATCAAAGTCGCTACTGGCATGGCGCTCTTTGAGTTGCTCGCTCGGCTCACCCCATACGCGATTAACTCGTTGGCCCCGCTTTACTGCAGGCCGAGCGTCAATTCTCTTGGCCCACGCCAACACATGCTTATACTCGTGTACACTGAGAAACTCAGCGGCATCGTATAACCGTCCTAACACCAAGGCCCCATACCAAGGCCAAATAGCAATATCGGCAATAGAGTATTGCTCACCGGCCATATACTCGTTTTGCGCCAAGTGCTTATCTAACACATCCAACTGGCGCTTAGTTTCCATGGTAAAGCGATTGATGGGATATTCCATCGGCTCTGGCGCATAAGCATAAAAGTGACCAAAACCGCCACCTAGATAAGGCGCGCTGCCCATCTGCCAAAATAGCCAATTCATACACTGCGCCTTTGCATAAGGCTCTGAAGGGATAAGCGTGGCAAATTTCTGTGCTAAATAAAGCAGTATTGCTCCCGATTCAAAAACCGGTGTGGCGGGGGTGCTTGAAGTGTCCAGTAACGCCGGGATTTTTGAGTTCGGGTTAATGGCAACAAAGTCAGAACCAAACTGGTCGCCTTCGCTAATATCGATTAAAAAAGCATCGTATTCGGCGTCTTTAATTCCCTGCTCAAGCAACTCTTCAAACATAATCGTGGCCTTTTGACCATTAGGAGTGGCCATAGAGTACAGCTGAAAGGGATGCTGTCCGCTTGGCAGATGCTGCTCGAACGTGGCCCCTGCTGTGGGTTTATTTAGGCTTGCCCATTTGCCGCCGCTTTCGCTATCGAACTGCCAAACTTTTGGTGGAGTGTAGGTCGATTTACTCATTGTCGCTCCTGGTGATGTAAAAACGTTTTGAGTATAGACCTGAGGGTGGATAATATAATTACAAGAGCAAAAAAGGCACCTTCAGGTGCCTTCTCGAGTTTTACCGCCCACATCCGTGCGCGCTATGGGTCGTCATTATTTACCTACAGCATGCAAGCTAAAGTAGTTAGCCAACTCTTCCGGCTTACCCATTAGTGTCATCATTTGCTGATTAATCTCTGCCACCGAGGTATTTTCGGGAACCTGCATAGAGACTTCAAACTGCTCCGTGCCCTCGATAAAATTCAGTGCCGCTTCTCGCAATACCACCGGCGCCGGTGACATGCTCAATTGTTGCTGGGCATTTTGTTGGAATTGCTCATAGGTCATGCCTTGCTCGCCAATTAGGCGCTCAAGAAGAGCCTTGAGCTTACCGTTGTTGGCTAATTTAAAGCTCACTTTCTTTGGCACCAACTCGGTCACAGCACTCATCATCTGGCTTTGTAGCGCCAGCTGCTGCTGTAAATTCCCCTGCTCTTGTTGCGATTGCTGTTGCATCTCATTAAGCTGCTGCGACACTGCCATTAACGCCTGTGAATTGGTCATGGCAAAGCTAAACTCAACATCGGCCAATTTACCTGCATTGAGCTTGGTAAAAATATCCGCATCACCACTTTTTTCATCATAAGTGAACTCACTCAAGACATTGATATTTTCGCCTTTAAGCTCATCCATGCCTTGTACTGCGGCGCCTGAGAAAGTTAAGTCTTTGATTTCGACACGAGAATATTCAGAAATCTTATTCGGCTCATAGCCGGTCATTTCAACACGCTCAATCTGAGCAATTTGCTCGCCGAGGTGGTCATTGACAGAAATGTCGGCCAACGCCAACGCATTGTCCAATACATTGGCAGAAATCTCGTCGTAGCGGATATCAAGGCCTGTTTGCGTTTGAATTTGCATTAGCTGCTGATCAATGCCCTTGCGCGCTTCTTTCGACACATAATAATTGGCATAGCTGTAACCGCCAATGGCGATGGCACCCACGGCACCGACAATGAGTAGTTTTTTCATGTTGACTTCCTTGGGAGTGTCCAGCTCCCTCCTAGTTTGGACATTACTTTAAAATAACGCATCGAGTGCATCGCTTAAGCTTGCGACTGCTGTGACTTCCATGCCCTCGATTGCCTCTTTCGGTTTATTGTCAATGGGTACAATAGCACGTTTAAAGCCATGTTTCGCGGCTTCACGCAGTCGTTCTTGACCACTGGGCACGGGACGAATCTCCCCGCCCAGGCCAACTTCACCAAATACCACCAGCTCACGGGCCAAGCTATAATTTTTAAAGCTGGACACCAAAGCCACAATCAAAGCCAAATCAGCACTGGTTTCCGTGACCTTGACACCACCGACGACGTTAACAAACACATCCTGATCGGCCACTTGTAAACCGCCATGGCGGTGTAGCACCGCCAATAACATCGCGAGACGATTTTGTTCCAAACCCACCGTGACGCGACGAGGGTTTGCAAGCTGCGAATAATCGACGAGCGCCTGCACTTCCACCAGCAGCGGTCTGGTACCTTCCCATACCACCATCACTAATGAGCCCGGTGTTTGCTCTTGTGAGCGGTTCAAGAAAATAGCCGAGGGATTTTTTACCTCGCGCAACCCTTGCCCTGTCATGGCGAAAACCCCAAGCTCGTTTACTGCGCCAAAGCGGTTTTTGTGACCGCGCAAAGTACGAAACCGGCTATCACTGCTACCTTCAAGTAAAATAGAACAATCAATGCAGTGTTCTAATACCTTGGGGCCGGCTAAGGAGCCGTCTTTGGTCACATGGCCCACCATGATCATGGCTATTTGATTTTGTTTAGCAAAACGGGTGAGGTACGCCGCACTTTCTCTTACCTGGGAAACGCTACCCGGTGCCGATTGCACATCGGCCATATGCATGACTTGAATGGAATCTATGACCATGATCCCGGGCTTTTCTCTTAGCGCCAGCTGGCAAATGGTTTCGACATTGGTTTCGGCTAAGGTTTGTAGCTTATTGGTGGGCAACCCCAAACGCTTTGCCCGCATAGCCACTTGCTGCAAAGACTCCTCCCCGGTGACATACAGGGTTTTCATATTTTCTGCGAGACCACACATGGTTTGCAGCAAAATGGTACTTTTACCGGCTCCGGGCTCACCACCGATAAGAATGGCACTCCCCGGCACCACACCACCCCCTAACACGCGGTCAAACTCAACAAACCCGGTGGAGAAGCGCGGCAGGCTTTCAAGATTAACCTCATCCAGAGTTTGAATTTTGGCCTCAACCATGCCGGCATAGCCGCTCGCAGCACTATTGCGTGGCGCCGATTTAACCGAGGGCACGCGAAATTCGGTTACTGTGTTCCATGCTTTGCACTCGCTACATTGGCCTTGCCAACGCGCAAACTCAGCACCACACTCATTACATACAAAAGCTGTTTTCTTTTTTACCATATTACGGGCATAATTTTTGCTGGATAAATCGTTTAAATAACGAATAAACAATAATTTGACACCCAGTATAACGGTTTT
Source organism: Pseudoalteromonas sp. MM17-2 (assembly GCF_022347945.1). Lineage (NCBI taxonomy): Bacteria > Pseudomonadati > Pseudomonadota > Gammaproteobacteria > Alteromonadales > Pseudoalteromonadaceae > Pseudoalteromonas > Pseudoalteromonas sp. MM17-2. The sequence goes on from NZ_JAKRFV010000010.1 coordinate 6,948, forward strand.
TGCCGACTGGGTAATGGTTTAATGCATGGCTGAAGACACCCTTTTAAAACACCAACCCTTAGTTGACGAACTCAAGCAAAGCCTCGGACAGGCGAGCTTTAGCCGCGATTTTGCCGCTAAAACGGCACAACTACCTAAGGGCGATCAATTTATTATAAAGATGGAGTTTAATCGTCTTCGTCAGCCGTGCAGTCGCACCATTGATTTACGCGGCACGGCTTCCGGTGAGGTGCAAAGCTACTCATACAAGAGTCAGCAGCATTTTATGGATGCCCAAGCCATCGCAACCTTTGAAAAAGGCGTCGCTCGCTTCGGCGACTACACCATGGCTGTTTATGAAATGGTGATGGAAGAGGTGAACAATCAGCGCCAATTGCGCCAAGGTGCGACACCACAACCGGAAAATAGTGAAAAAAGTGCCCGTGTAATCCACTTCGCCTCGTATGATTTTCGTCAGCAAGAGCGCATGAATTACACCATCAAAGTCAGTGTTATGGTGAATGACAAAACCATTGAAGGTAAAAGCAGCGATATTTCTTTGGGGGGATGTAAGCTCAAATTGCCTAGTCATGCCATGCTTGAACGTGGGCAAAAAGTACAGGTTCGCTTTACCGGTCTAGAGGAAGATTTCGAACTGGGCCTCAAAAACGGCTTAGAATATGAAATTGTCGGCATAGACCCTGCGAGCACCATCGACTTTTACTACGCCCGCATGAAACGCACTGGTAGCGAGACAACCCCTGGGTTCGATGAATTTCTGGCACGCTTCATTGATGGTAACAAGCGCCGCTATAAGGTCAACCTTGATAACACCCTCGATGCGGTTTTAACCAAAGGTTATGAGCAGTATTACTTGCCACGGGTCAGTTCACTGTTCAGTTTCATTTGCGTAAACGATAAAAAGCTCACCCCTAAACTGCTGCTTACCACCGAGAATAATGCCTACATTCACTATTATTTCAGTGATGAAGAGCGCCGCTCAGTGTTACCGAGTATTCTCAATACGCAGCGTATAAGCAGCATTTTGGCACGCAAGGGGCAAGTCAAATCAACTCTACTTTACAGCTTTAGTCACACCCAAAATGGCAAGGTCTTCTTTTACAGTGCCACCGATATCGAACTGGCCACCTACCCTAAGTTACGCTCGTTATTTTTTTCCTATGCCAGTAGGAAGCCGTCTTGGCGGGTATTTAAGTTGCAATTGGTTCCCGTGCAAAGCGAAGACTCCCATATTCCACTCTCGCTCCCCGACAGTGCCGGCGAAGCCATCGCTAAACTTAATAAGCCTCCGAGCGCTCGCGTGCAAAGCTATTTAAAGGGTCTAAAGTACCTGTGTACCTTATCGGAGGTGAGCTCTGCTAATCTAACCGCACACAAGCGCCGCTACCGCCTCGATAAAAGCTTAGTCAACCAGCTCAAAGTATTTGGCCATCGTAAAGTGGCAGAGCCAGAGCTTGAAGTCGTTGCCTTGGAGTATGCTAACTTACGGGCTCACAAACGGTATCTGTACCAAACAGAAGTGATTGTTGAAAGTGGTTTGGCAGCGCCGATGTCGGCACAATCTCGTGATTTCAGTGTACTAGGAATGCAAATAGAGCTGAGCCAGTCAGCGCCTGAGACCAAAAAAGGCGATGTTATTTATCTGCGCTTACCGCAACTGCAAGAAATAACGAAAAAATTTGAGCTCACTCAGCTGCCTTACGAGGTGATGGCTGTCAGTAAGACCGGCACTATTTTAAACTTAAAAGCCTACCAAAAAAGTAAGCAACCCCATGTTGGCGTACAGTTTTTCTCGCAACTAGTAGAGAACAACAAAGACAAACTGCAAGTGTGTGAGGAAGAGCCGAAAGTGCCGGGGCTATCCAAAGCCTTGCGTAATATCGTGGTCAAGAATCTAGCGCAAACACCGCTGTATATTACCAAAGAAGAAGCACACCTGGAGCTTGGTGCAATAGGTGAAGGACGTTATCAAAGCGCGATTCACCATATTTGGCGTCAGTTTGGTGAATTCTCTACGCAAATAAACTTAAAACCCTTACTGAGCATCAAGGAGTTCCAACAGCTCAGTGATACCCTACGCGATGGAAACCGCCAAGATAAGCCCAAAACTTTCGACCTGTTTATTCGCTTAAACCTTAAAAAAGACGACCTCAGTAGCGCAGTCACCAGCCGCTGTATTAGCACCGAAGAGGACTACAGCTCACTGCTGCCCTTTGTGAACAAGGCGCTTAAATCGGGCTTGTTGTTTGCGTTTCGCCTGCATTTATCGAAAACCGGCCGCCCAGACACGAAATACCTGATCAGTGAGCTAAAATACATCAGTCACTATGCGCTGCATAAAGCCAAGGAGTTAGAGCAAGCGCTATGGCGTGTTGAGGGCGTAATTGATGCCCTCGCTATTGATGAGTTAGTGCCAAAGCTCTGTGATATAGAGGTTCAGGATTATCAAAAAATGCTTGAACGCCGCAACCTGTGGCTACAGCGTTTAGGTTAGTTGAACTCGGGAATACTGAGTAGATACAGTATCTGCGCCAAACTGCCAGCATTGATGGCGGTGGGAGCCTGCGCCACCACTTTAGGCTTACCGTGGACAGCAACACCTAGCCCAGCGGCGTGCATCATAAGCAGATCATTGGCACCATCACCGATGGCCACCGTTTGCTCTGCGCCCACGCCCAACTCATCGCGGTAAGCTAATAAAAAGCGTGCTTTTTCTTGCGCATCAACAATATCCCCATTGACCACTCCGGTTAGCGCTTTACCATCGTCTGCTAATTGATTGGCATGAATACGGTCTAGTTTGAGCTGTTTTTGTACCTGCTCAGCAAATGGAATAAATCCTCCCGAGGCGATGGCCAAATGCCAATTATGGCGCTTTAACGTTGCGCATAGGTGGTCGACCCCTGGCATCAAGGGAAGCTGCTCTTTGAGCTCTGCAAGCAAAGACAATTCAACGCCTTTTAGTTTAGCGACGCGCTGACGCAGACTGTCACTAAATTCCAATTGCCCACCCATCGCTTGTGCGGTGACCGCAGCGACCTCGTCGTACACCCCTGCCAAACGCGCAATTTCATCAATACATTCGATGGTGATCGCCGTCGAGTCCATATCCATAACCAATAAGCCAGGTGTATGTAAACGTGGCGGGTTGCTCAGCAGTGCGCATTGCACTGCGTTTTCAGCTGCATATTGCTTGAGCTGAGAGTTAAGCTCAGCCTGGGGATTAGCAATCGCGAACGCGAACCCTGGAGGTAAATCGTCATCGGCGTGATACCGCACCACCGCCTGTACCTGACATTGCCAGTCAAGCAGCTGCTGTGCCAGTTGAGCAACGTGCATGCCCAGTTGAAAACCAAACACACTGACATAAGCCAGTGGCTGTTCGCTCTGCTGACTTGCCACTAAAGGCGAATCGTCAAAAGAATACCAAGTATTTAAACTTAGGGTTTGCTGTAAAGACAAATCGTCTTGCTGTGCTAAAGTAGACAAGAGCATGCTTTGGTGCGACATTAAAACTCCAAAAAGGTGAACACGTTAGCTGATGACAACGGATGCTTAATTTAATCACCCTTAGCGATGAAAGTCAGTAAGTACACCCATGATATGAAAAATAAACAAGTGAAAAACCCGGTTCGAACATCGCAGTGGCAACGGCTACTGCGCTTGGTGTTTGCCGCTTTTTGCTTTGTATTACTGACTTGGATGGCCTTTAACACCAGCTTTCAAGGCCACCAAATGCTCTACCAGCAAAGCTATCAATATGCCAAAAGCCTCACCGAACAGTTAGCCTTGACCGCAGCGGAGCCTTTGGAGCAGAGCAATAAGCCACGTTTAGGACACTTGGCCAATCAATTGAGTACAGACTCGAGTATCCAAAGTGCAGCCATTTATGATGCTCACGGTACTGCGATGGCGCTCAGTGAGGCGTTTAGCCCCTATCAACGTGAGTTTGGAGTCACGCAAGCAACCCCGGGGGTGAGTAAATTGAGTCAGCCTATTGTCATCCCCATCACCTCATTGCAAAGCAATAAGCCCATCGGTTTTGCTCGCGTTAATTATCTGCCTCAAGTCGCCATTGATGACAGTCACCGATATTTTCATGAGGTCGGTCGACAAGTGCTTCTTATGCTTTTGATCACGTGCGTATTCACTTGGCAGCTTGGACGAGGATTAAAACGTTGGCAGTTAAAGCGTTACTTTCGTAAAAAAGCTAAGCAGTTAAAATAGAGCTGCTCACTCAAGGCGCTGAGGTCTTGACATTGCAGTAGCCGTGCTAGGGCTATAAACACTTGAGGAATACGCTCTGGCGTATTGATTTGCCCTTGGTATCCGCAAAGCGGCATACTCGGAGCATCACTTTCCAATAGCAGGTGCTCTATTGCGACACTACGCAGTGCTTGCCGGGTCTTGGCCGATCGATCGTAGGTAATGGTTCCGCCCACACCCAATTTAAAGCCTAACTTGATATAGTATTTAGCCACTTGTTCGGACCCAGAAAACGCATGGATGACGCCGCCATAACGCGGCTGGCAACGCTTAAAACTCGCGGCGATTAAGTCATGGCTCTGACGATGATGAACAATGAGTGGCAACGCCAGTTCATTCGCTAAGGCAATCTGCGCTTCAAAGAGCGCCACTTGCTTGTCCATTTCTCCAATACTGCGATCAAGGCCGCACTCTCCGATGGCGCACCAACGGTGCTTATGCGCTGTTGCCAGTTCGCCTAGGCCGACTATATGTTCACTCGCGTGTTGCGACAAAAAGTAGGGATGTAAACCAGCACCGATATGAGTAGGTCCATGGTGCTGGCTGAAGTCGAGCAACTGCTGGGATTGCGCCAAGCTAATGCCAGGCACAATAAACTGCTTCACGCCCAATGCTTGGGCATTCGCTATTATCGCCTCTCGCTGGCCATTGAACTCGCTAAAATCGAGGTGGCAATGAGAATCGATAAAACGCATTTAAGGGTTTAGGCGCTCTACACGCCAGCTCCCATCTGGCTGACGACGATACATAAAGCGATCATGAAGGCGATGCGCTCCTCCTTGCCAAATCTCAACCTTAGTCGGCTCGACACAGTATCCTCCCCAAAAATCAGGCAGCGGGATTTCACCTTCAGCAAATTTACTTTTCATTTGCGCAAACTTTTCCATGAGCGCCTGACGTGATGACACCGGCCGACTTTGGCTAGAAGCCCATGCCGCTAACTGGCTTTCTTTTGGCCGCGATAAGAAATATTTTGCCACTCGCGATGTTGGCAACGGTTTGGCCTCGCCGTAAACAATGACTTGACGCTCAAACATGTGCCACGGGAAGTGCAGGCTAATTTTGTTATTCTGGGCAAGTTCCTGCGCTTTGCGTGAGCCGGTATTAGTGAAGAACACAAACCCTTGCTCATCGACATGCTTAAGCAACACAATACGCTGCGAAGGCTGACCCTGCTCGTCAACGGTGGCTACGACCATGGCCGTCGGATCGGGGATTTGCGCATCAATGGCTTGTTGTAACCACTTTTCAAACTGTGCTACTGGCGTCGCATCGAGCATGGTTTCATCTAATCCACCTTGCAAATACTCACGACGAATATCTTCCAATTTCATATTCATTCCTTCTCACTAAGCGCCAAGAATACCCTACAATCAATCAAGCTATGTTCCCTTACCCAGTCACTCAGCTTATCCCGAAGTAAAGCCTATTGGGGGATGTGTGTAATCGACCTCCCCAACAGCCTACTTTGGATAAAGCGCGCGGTTCGGTCGATAAGAGGGCAAAGTACCAGCAAACGTTGAGCTGATTACATTTGCTCCATCACCTCAATGCCGAGTAGGTCTAGCCCTTTGTGCAAGATTTTTGCTACCAATGAACACAGCACTAAGCGGCTATTTTTATCTGCGTCGCTGACGCCCTCTTTAAGTACCGGACAAGCTTCATAGAAGCTCATATACAAGCTCGCCAGCTCATACAAGTACCCACATAGTACGTGTGGTGTGGCATCGCTGATCATTTGATCAAGCACTTCTTCAAATTGCATCAGCTTGATAGCCAGCGCTTTTTCCTGTGGCGCAGCAATCACAACCGGTGCCTGATGAGTGGTGCTATCAATGCCGGCTTTACGGAAAATACTTTTCACTCGGGTATAGGCATATTGCAGATAAGGCGCCGTGGCTCCCTCAAAGCTCAACATGGTATCCCAGTTAAAGATGTAGTCACTGGTACGGTTTTTCGATAGATCGGCGTATTTTACCGCGCCGATTCCCACTTTTCTGGCGATTTCTTCTTGCTCTTGCGCACTATGAGGAGAGTCGCTATCGGCTAGCTTTGCTTTGGCGCGAGTCACCGCTTCATCGAGTAAATCGGCAAGTTTAACGGTACCGCCAGTACGGGTCTTAAACGGTTTACCATCCTCGCCCATCATGGTGCCAAAAGGACAGAATTCATAGCTGGTTTGTTCGCGTAAAAAGCCGGCCTTGCGTGCTGTCAGCTCAACTTGGCTAAAGTGCAGGCTTTGACGAGCATCAACGAAAATCAAGATACGGTCGGCTTGCAATTCATTAGAGCGATAATCACAGGCGGCAAGATCTGTGGTTGAATATAAAAAGCCACCGCCGGATTTCTGTACGATGAACACCGATGGCTCACCGTCTTTGTTGGCTAACTCATCTAAAAAGACCACTTGCGCACCCTGGTCTTCCTGCGCCAGTCCTTTTTCTTTAAGCACTTCAATCATGCGCTGCAACTCACTGTTGTAGGCACTTTCCGCTTTAATATCATCGCGAGTCAGGGTGACATTCAGCTTTTTGTATACTTCTTCGGAGTGCTTGACCGAGGTATCAATGAAAAGTTGCCACAGCTTATTACAGTGCGCATCGCCTTGTTGTAGGCGCACAACATACTCGCGCGCCTTATCAGCAAAACCGGCCTCATCGTCGAAACGCTTTTTGGCGTCACGATAGAATGTCTCTAAATCAGCAAGCGCTACGGCCTCTAGATCAACGCCCTCATTAAGCATGTCTTCCAAATGCGCGATAAGCATACCAAATTGCGTACCCCAATCGCCCATGTGGTTTTGCCGTATTACTTTATCACCACGAAACTCCAAGGCACGTACCACGGCATCACCGATAATGGTGGAACGTAAATGGCCGACGTGCATTTCCTTAGCAAGGTTGGGCGATGAGTAATCCACCACCACTGTATCTGCTTGCGGGTGCTGCGCTACACCGAGTTTATCGTCTTGGCTTGCAGCTTCGACACTGGCGCCTAAAAACGCCGGTTTGAGGTGAATGTTAATAAAGCCTGGGCCTGCTATTTCAACCTCGGCGGCGATATCGCTCACATCCAGGTTATCGATAATTTTTTGCGCTAGTTCACGCGGATTAGTTTTTAGTTTTTTCGCAGCGCCCATGGCACCGTTAATTTGATAATCACCAAATTGCGGGCGCGTACTTTGCGTCACCGCTGGGTTCGTGCCTTGCTCAAGTCCCGCAGCGATCATCGCAGCGTTGGCTTTTTCAATCAGAATTTGCTTAATGTTCATAGTTGCAGTTACCTTGCAATAAGGGCCAGCGAGGGCTGACCACGATTAATACAGTTGCTCAGTGGCGCTTTAGTGCTCGCGCGTTTCGCTAAAGGTTACCTCTGGGTAACGCTCCATGGATAAGTTCAAGTTTACGCGACTTGGGGCGATGTATGTCAGGTTATCTCCGCCATCTAAGGCTAGGTTTTGCTCACACTTGCGCTTGAACTCTTCAAATTTCTTCACATCATCACAGCTTACCCAACGCGCCGTATTAACGTTGACACTTTCATAGATGGCATCCACTTTGTATTCGGCTTTTAGGCGTGCAACCACAACATCAAACTGCAGCACCCCAACGGCGCCAACAATTAAGTCGTTATTGGCAAGCGGTCTAAACACCTGCACCGCGCCCTCTTCCGATAGCTGTACTAGGCCTTTAAGCAACTGCTTTTGCTTAAGTGGATCTTTAAGGCGAATACGGCGGAATAACTCTGGGGCAAAGTTAGGAATACCGCTGAACTTAAGCTTTTCTCCGTCGGTGAAAGTATCACCAATCTGGATAGTGCCATGGTTGTGCAAGCCAATAATATCTCCGGCATAGGCGTGCTCAGCACGCTCGCGGTCACCGGCCATAAAGGTCACCGCATCAGAAATACTGATTTGCTTGCCTATACGTACGTGGTTCATCTTCATGCCTTGGCTGTACTTGCCCGAGACAATGCGCATAAAGGCAATACGGTCACGGTGTTTGGGGTCCATGTTGGCCTGAATTTTAAACACAAAGCCGGTGAACTTTTCGTGCTCAGCACCTACTTTGTTGCCATCATCGGTGGCGCGCGGTAAGGGGGCCGGGGCCCACTCGGTCAAGCCATCAAGCATATGATCAACGCCAAAGTTGCCCAACGCAGTACCGAAGTAAACTGGGGTTAGCTCACCACTCAAAAATAACTCTAAATCGAATTCGTTGGACGCGCCTTGCACCAGCTCAATTTCTTCGCGCAGTTGTTGCGCTAAGCTCTCACCCACCACTTCATCTAATTCAGTGTTATCCAGCCCTTTGACGATGCGCAACTCTTGAATGGTATGGCCTTGACCGCTTTGATACAAAATCGTCTCGTCACGGTGCAAATGATAAACCCCTTTGAATTCCTTACCACAGCCAATGGGCCAGGTTACGGGGGCACACATCATATTAAGCTCAGTTTCGACCTCGTCCAATAACTCCATTGGATCACGGATATCACGGTCAAGTTTGTTCATAAAGGTGACGATGGGGGTGTCACGTAAACGGGTGACTTCCATTAACTTACGAGTACGGTCCTCAACACCCTTAGCGGCATCAATCACCATCAAACACGAGTCCACGGCGGTCAAAGTACGGTAAGTATCCTCAGAGAAGTCTTCGTGCCCTGGGGTATCTAGCAAGTTAACTAAACGCTCGTTGTAAGGGAACTGCATTACCGAGGTGGTCACCGAGATGCCACGCTCTTTTTCCATTTCCATCCAGTCTGACTTAGCGTGTTGGTTTGACCCTCGGCCTTTAACTGTGCCCGCTTTCTGAATGGCTTGTCCGAATAATAGAACTTTTTCGGTAATGGTGGTTTTACCCGCATCGGGGTGTGAAATAATCGCAAAAGTACGACGTTTACTAATTTGTTGTGTTAACTCTGACATGCGGTCACTTATGAATAGTCGACCCGGCACTATACGCGAACCAAGCCGGGAATTAATTTAGAGATTATTACGCGTGATTATACCGACTTTAGCATGCACACAAAAGCGCCTAATACCGACAAAAGTGACTTCTACGCATTGCCATGTGTATTATTGCTAAGCAATTTTGTATAATTTTTCGTTCGTTTGAGTTAGTAAGCTGTTTTTTACGTTGCAAGGAGCCGCACCCATACCATGAAAACCAGTAAGTTAAGTATACGATTACTATGGTATATCACTCCGGTGGTGATTTTGCCCTTGCTGTTTTTAGGTGGCTTTACCTTGACCAACGTAACTTCAAGCTCACAACAGCAAACACAGCTCATTGTAAGCCGCTTTGTCGAACAGCAGCAAAATAAGGTGTTTCACTCCCTTAATGTCTATCACTCAACCACCGAGCTGTTAACAAGCTCACCCGTACTGCAAGACTTTGTGCCGGAAATACATCAGAGCAGCGACCGCTACACCGAGCGTTTAGCGGCGCTAATGGATGTGTTTGGCAGCTACACCCAAGCTTACCCAGATATACTCAGTATTAACTTAGTGTCACCACAGCAAAAAAGTTACGCTTACTTTTCGACGAAATTAGAGTCCGCACCGCAGGCATACCCATTTTTTGAGAAACTCAGCGCCAGTTCCCTGCGCCGCCAGCAATTTATGGTGCAAAATGAACGCGGCGAAACCACACTGTACTTCGTGCAAAAGGTATTTACCCCAGATTACCACTTAGAGCGCCCTATTTTATTGGGCTACGTAATCATGCGCGTGCAGCCAACAGTACTTAATACAGCGATTTTAGAGTCTCCCTACAACAATACCCTCAACTTGATGCTCACTGAGCAAGGGAAAATTCTATTTAGCTCTAACCACGCCCTGCGAGGCCAGAATATCGCCAGCGAAGAGCTGCGTAAAATTAGCTTATGGGCCGATAATGGTCGCCTCAACGAGCTCGCCTTGCACAGTATTGATCACACACAACGCTTGGTGTATGCGGTGCAAATGGCCGGAGGCCACTACTTCATTTCCAGTATTCCGAAGGAATTACTGTACGAGTCTGGCAAAGTCATTAGCTTGATCACCGCTTTAATTGTGATGATCTCTGTTATCACTCTGCCAATACTCATTTTTATTGTTGTACGTAACTTGCTGTTAAACCCTATCGAACAGTTGGGGGCGGCCAGTCACCGCGTTGGCGAGAATGACCTTGCCGTACGCCTACCCGATGATCGCAAGGACGAGGTAGGCCAACTCTTTAGTGATTTCAATCACATGGTTAACAAAATTTACCACACCCAGGGAGAGCTCGAAGAATACAAAAACACCTTGGAACAAAAGGTAGAAGCGCGCACCTTGGAGCTGGAAAAAACCAATAAGGCGTTAGAGCTCGCCATTGAACAAGCCGAGCAAGCCAACCAACTTAAAAGTCGCTTCCTAGCCAATATGAGTCATGAGATCCGCACTCCGCTGACGGCAATTATGGGTTTCACCGAGCAACTGCTTGATAACAACAAGATAAAAGAAGAAAAAGTGCACACCCAGCTCGCTACAGTACTGCGCAATTCACGCCACCTGCTGGAACTGATTAATAACATTCTCGACTTATCGAAAATCGAAGCTGAGAAATTGGATATGAATCATGAACCGGTGTCGCTCTATGAATTACTGCATGATCTTGAGTCCATCGTCGAGCCTCAAGCGCAGCAAAAACAGCTGCAATTCGATATCGACTATCACTTCCCGCTGCCCAAATATTTAAGCAGCGATCAAACGCGATTAAAGCAAATCCTTTTAAACATTCTCACTAACGCGGTGAAGTTCACCACCCAAGGTGGCGTGCATATGAGCATTCGCTATCAAAGTGGCATGCTGGAGTTTGTTGTTACCGACACGGGTATTGGCATTTCAGATAAAGAACTGGACCGTATATTTAAGCCCTTTGAACAAGCCGATGCTACCACTACACGACGTTTTGGCGGCAGCGGCCTTGGCCTCTGTATTGCTAAAAACTTGGCGCAGCTACTCGGCGGTGATATTTGGGCACAAAGCCAACAAGGGGTCGGTAGTCAATTCACTATTCATGTTGCTTGCTATCAACAATATACCGAACAGGATTATTACTACGACCACACACAAATGCAGCCGGTTTACAGCGAACGCCCCGCCCTGAGCGAGCAGCGCTTTGATGGCGATATTCTTGTGGCGGAAGACAACAAAGATAACCAGGCATTAATATCACTGCTACTCGAGCGCTGGGGGATTGAGCCTGACTTTGCTAACAACGGCGCAGAGGCGGTGGAAAAGGCCTTAGTCAAAGACTATCAGTTGATTCTTATGGATATGCAAATGCCCGTTATGGGCGGTGAAGAGGCCACCAAAATGCTCCGCCATGCCGCTTATGATGGCCCTATTATCGCCTTAACTGCCAACGTGATGAAGCATGATATTGAGCGCTACCTCGGTGCTGGCTGTGATAAGACTTTAGGAAAGCCTATTGATAAACAAGAGCTTGAGCATACGTTAGCCACCTATTTGAGCATCCAACAAGAAGCAGCTTCACAGTGGGACGATATTTTGCAAAGCGAGCGTTTTTTGCAAATTAATGCCAATTATAAGGAAAAGCTGCCTGAGTACCTTGATGAGGTGCTTGGCCACCACCATGACGGGGATTGGGAACAGTTGCAGTCACTGGCTCACAGCATCAAAGGCAGCGCCAGCTGTTTTGGTTTCTTCGCCATTGCCGAAGCAGCGGGCGAGCTCGAGCAGGTCTTACGTCAAGGCCACCATGACAGCCATGACTACAGCGTACTTAAGCTCGAACACGCCATTCGCTATGTGCTTGAGCAAGATGTCGAGCCAAGCTAATCACTGCGCGTGTTTATGCGCGCCAATAATTCCATGAATGGCTGCCATGGCCGGGTCATGAGCATTGAAGTACTGCTTTGATGACAGTGTTACCGGCACATGAGGAGCAATCCAAATACGGTGGTCCTCGGCCTTTGACGCTTGATGGAACTGCGATGAAATCAAGCCCCAAACGCCACTGTAAGGCAACTTAAACCAGCCACTCTCACCAAGATGATTAGGTCGACTGCCACTGGGTTCGCCGACTATAATGGCATCACTTAAGCGATTTAAATCAGCCAGTAACAAGTGTGCTGCGGAAAAGGTATTGCGGCCAACAATTACAAACAGCTTATTTTGCTCACGCTCTTGTGCAAAGTGCAGCAACGCTCTGGTTAACGGTGGAATAATCGAGCCATTTCCGCCGCTATTATGACGCAAATCGAGCACTAAGTTCTGCACTTGGCGTTCGTTAGCTATGCGTGAAATGCGCTTACTAAAAGCAGCAAGTGATTCCGACTTTTTTTGCCCAACACGATTAAATTGTACGTAAGCTAAGTTTTGTTCTGGGCTTATTTTGAGCCAGTAAGGTTGATGCTGCTGACTCAGATAAAGTGGATTATGTTGCTCTTCTAGCTTTGGTAACTTCGGAAACCCGGTGAAATTGAAAGACTCTGCCGACAAGGTAACGTGCGTTTTTACCCCCTGCGAGTCGGAGACCGTCAGCGCGGTTTTCTCTGTCTCTGTTGTCACCCCCACTCCCTGTAAAACCTGAGGTAAAGAGAGGTAAAATGGTGCAAGCCATAATTGTTGCATCTCATTATCACGGGCATTAACCATGGCTACCTTGTCCACCACTTGCGCAATCGGTGTATTGCCGATACGCAACACTTTTTGCCCCACCAAATGGCGATATTTAGCACTGGCTGAAACAATAAAATAACCATCATTAAAACGATAAAATTGTACCGGCAGTTGCGTAAATGCCCCTTTCAATGAGTGCGTCGGCACAATAAAATTGTGACCATTGCCGAGGCTGCCCAGCAATGACATAAATTGGAACACGATTTGTTGGTCGCTCAGACTCGGGATCGCCTCAGCTATTTGTTGTACTTTCGCGGCAAAGGATTTTTGACTGATGTGGTGAAAGGCGTTAACGTGCAGGCGCTCAATCTCAGCCACTAAAAAGTCGAGATCCTTAAGCCATTGTTGGTCGCGACTGAGGTTATCAGCTAACGCGGCCCCGGCAATGGCTTTAAACTGTGTGTTCGTAGCCAACGCTGTAAAGTGCTTGCTAGTTAGCAAGCTTTTGCGGTCATCCCAGCGATAAGCCAGTGCTCGTTCTAACCACTGAAGCGCGGCTTGGCTTTCACCCAAAGCGCTGTAACAACGCGCTATTTTAACCATCATATCGTTAGCCGGTGACGAGGTGGAGGGCACTCCTGAGATAATAGTCCCTAGTGCAATTGCTCGCTCCAAAGCGGGTATTGCTTTCTCATACTGTTTATCTAGCATATAGCCATGCCCTAGTAGAAACCATGTATCACCATCATCACGGTATGTTTTTGTGAGAGTCTCTAACAAGGGTAAAGCCAACTGCCACTGCTCTTGGCGAGCATACTGCACAGCCTGCTGACGCTGCCGCCAGTAACTTTTTGCGTCTTTGGGAAACGCATCGGAGGGAACGTTTATAAAGGCATTGTTAGTCATTACATCGGCGCGCGAGTTGGCCGCCACCGGCGCGCTCACTAACGCACACGCCACCATAGAGCATAGTAAGGTTATTCTCATTTATTATTCTTCTTTAGCCAGATAACATCATCACTTAACCTAACAAGCGAAGGCAATGCGTTGCTAAAAAACAGGCGCCCTGCGCAGCAGCTACAATAGCGACACGTCGTTCTCATCGTGTTCGGTAAGTGTCATTTTTAGCTAATACTATCAAGGTGTTGAGATCGATACCTTATCTAAGTTGTAACAAATTATCTGGTTGCACTAGCTTAAATTAAAAGCAGGTAGCTTAGGATAACAAGAGATATATGCTTGAAGGGGGGCGCTTAAGGCTGTACTACATCTAGCTTGCGCATCATTAACAATGCATCTTCGCCGTCTGGGTAATACCCTTTGCGTCGACCATTAATCACAAAGTCACTGCGCTGATAAAGGCCGGTGGCAGCCTCATTACTCGCCCGTACTTCTAAAAAGATGGCCTCGCATTGGCGTGCTGTTGCTTGGTTTATAAGGTGGTTCATTAGCGCTTTACTGAGCCCCTGCCCTTGCTTATTTGGGGCAATACAAATGTCCATGAGCGTGCAATCTGGGCCCGCTTGCTCAGCTATATAAAAGCCTACCAGCTCAGCCTCATCATAGAGCCCGGCGTTGAAATAACGCCCACCTAGGCACGAACGTATCAGCTTTTCGCTCCACGGGTGGCTGTGACAAGCATTTTCAATAACGCATACCGCCTGGATATGCTCCAACGGCAGCTCACTCACTTGCATGGCTGTACTCGTCAATCACATTCGATAACTGCTGCCACAACGCCTGCTTTTGAGTGACCGCCAGCGTTGCTGCGGGCAAATAAACGCTCAGCCCCTGCACTTGTGGGCTTGGTACATCACTAATATAAACGGCAGCGCCTTGTGGCAAGCAGCGTAAAATATCTTGTGCCACTGTGTTGTTTAGTGGCTCTGCATTGGCCGAATTGACATGTGCAACGGGCGCTGTTGCGTCGCTGCTGCGTAAACGCACAGGTTGGATCGCAAGTATATCGGCAATATCTGGATGCATAGTAATGATTAAGTCGTTTTGGCGAGAGCCAGTGTAGCGCAAAGCTAGAAAAGAAAGAAGTGGCAGGGGCGGAGAGATTCGAACTCCCAACCGTCGGTTTTGGAGACCGCTGTTCTACCAATTGGAACTACGCCCCTGCAATGTCGACGCATTATAATGAGGTTTTTAAAAAGGTAAAGAAAAAATCACGCTTACCCGGTTTAACTGCTTTTAAAATAAACAAACGGCATGCAATTACTTGCATGCCGCTTTAATATGGTTGTTCTTTCGCCGTGAGGCTAAACCACTATTCCCACTCGATAGTCGCTGGCGGCTTACCTGAGATGTCATACACCACGCGAGAAATACCATCGATTTCGTTAATAATACGGTTAGACACCTTACCAAGAAATTCATAGGGTAAGTGTGACCAACGCGCGGTCATAAAGTCGATGGTTTCAACACAACGTAGGCTCACCACCCAGTCATATTTACGCGCATCGCCCATCACCCCGACCGAACGCACTGGCAAGAACACCGTAAAGGCTTGGCTTACTTTGTGATAAAGCTCCGCCTTGTGCAGCTCTTCGATGAAAATAGCATCAGCGCGACGGAGCAAGTCGCAATACTCTTTCTTAATTTCACCCAGTACCCGTACACCTAGGCCTGGGCCTGGGAATGGGTGGCGATACAACATGTCATAAGGAAGACCCAGCTCAAGGCCTATCTTGCGTACTTCGTCTTTGAACAATTCACGCAGCGGCTCAACAAGGCCCAGCTTCATATCTTCTGGCAAACCACCAACATTGTGGTGTGACTTGATGACATGGGCTTTACCGGTCGCCGAGGCGGCTGATTCAATTACATCTGGGTAGATAGTTCCTTGCGCCAACCACTGCGCATTCACACGTTTGCCAGCTTCTTCATTGAACACATCAACAAAGGTGTAGCCAATGGCTTTACGTTTAGCTTCTGGCTCATCAATCCCTTCTAAGGCTTTCAAAAAGCGCTCTTCGGCATCTATTTTGATGATATTGAGGCCAAAGTGGTCGCCGAACATATCCATCACCTGCTCGCCTTCGTTCAAGCGTAACAGGCCGTTGTCAACAAACACACAAGTTAGTTTATCGCCAATGGCTTTATGAATAAGCATCGCCACGACAGACGAGTCTACCCCACCAGATAGGCCTAAGATCACTTCTTCGTCACCGACTTTTTCACGAATACGCTCAACGGCATCTTCGATGATTTGCGCAGGTGTCCAAAGCTTTTCACAACCACAGATATCAACCACAAAGCGCTCTAACAGACGCAGGCCTTGAAGTGTATGAGTCACTTCTGGGTGGAACTGCACGCCATAAAAACGTTTTTCTTCCCATGACATCGCTGCATGGGGACACGTGTCTGTTCTCGCTGTGGTAGCAAACTGAGGGGGAATTTCTTCTACTTTATCGCCGTGGCTCATCCATACATCAAGCAGACCGTTACCGTTGTCGCCAAGGTGATCTTCAATGGCTTCAAACAAGGCACAGTTACCTACTTTTTCCACTTGCGCATAGCCAAACTCTTTCTTATCAGAGCCGTGTACTTTACCGCCAAGCTGCGCCGCCATGGTTTGCATGCCATAACACACACCCAGTACCGGAACACCCGCTTCAAATACGTAGTCAGGCGCACGCGGACTGCCCTCTTCGACTGTAGATTCAGGGCCACCAGATAAAATGATGCCTTGCGGGTTAAATTCACGAATTTGCTCTTCCGTTACATCCCACGCCCATAATTCACAGTAAACGCCTATTTCACGCACGCGGCGGGCGATCAGCTGGGTGTACTGCGAACCAAAGTCGAGGATCAATATACGGGAATCATGGATGTCTTTGCTCATTGCTGTCTCATCTAAATTAAATGATGGCGGACCCAGTGCAACCAGGCCCTTTACGCTAACCGAAATTAAGCAGGGCTAGCAGTTGCTAGCCCTGAGTGCACCGTTTTCGCGCCTAGCCTAGGCGGTAGTTGGGCGCTTCTTTTGTAATTTGCACATCGTGTACGTGCGACTCGCCCATACCGGCCGAGGTAACGCGTACAAACTGTGGCTTAGTGTTCATCTCTTCAATGGAGGCCGAGCCAGTTAGGCCCATGGAGCTGCGCAGGCCACCCATTTGTTGGTGGATGATATTGCCAATCGGGCCTTTGTAAGCCACGCGACCTTCAATGCCTTCTGGTACCAATTTCTCGGCTTCTTTCGAAGTTTGGAAATAGCGATCTGACGACCCTTCTTTTTGGTCCATCGCACCTAATGAGCCCATGCCACGGTAAGATTTATAGTAGCGTCCTTGATACAGCTCAACCTCGCCTGGCGACTCTTCAGTACCCGCAAGCATTGACCCCACCATGACGCACGATGCACCGGCAACCAGCGCTTTAGCAATATCGCCTGAGAAGCGAATCCCCCCATCGGCAATAACAGGAATATCTCGTCCTTTAAGGCCCTCAACAGCATCTGAAATAGCGGTAATTTGGGGTACGCCACAACCAGTCACGATACGCGTAGTACAGATAGAGCCTGGGCCGATGCCCACTTTCACAGCATCCACGCCAGCATCAGCAAGGGCAATAGCGCCTTCAGCTGTTGCTACGTTACCAGCAACGATTTGTAAATCAGGGTAAGCTGCACGCGTTTCTTTAACGCGGTCAATAACCCCTTGCGAGTGGCCATGCGAGGTATCGATGAGTAGCACATCAACACCGGCTTCAACCAGTGCAGCGATGCGCTCGTCAGTACCAGCACCCACACCCACTGCAGCACCGACGCGTAAGCGACCTTGCTCGTCTTTACAGGCGTTTGGTTTGTCCATGGCTTTTTGGTAATCCTTCACTGTGATCATGCCTTTCAGTTTAAAAGCGTCATCAACAACTAGGATTTTCTCAATGCGGTGCTCGTGCATCAGCCCGAGGATCTGGTCACGATCAGCATTTTCACTTACCGTAACAAGGTCTTCTTTTTTGGTCATCACGCTAGAAACAGGCTTGCTCAGCTGAGTTTCAAAACGCATATCACGGCTGGTAACAATACCCTGAAGGTTATTGTCTTTATCAGTCACCGGGAAACCAGAGAAGCCTTTCTCAACCGCCAGTGCTTGTGCATCAGCAATAGTCAGGTCCGCTGGTACGGTCACAGGTTGCGACACAACCCCTGCCTCGTACGTTTTTACTTTACGTACATTGGCCGCCTGTTCGGCGATGGTCATGTTTTTGTGAATAAAGCCCAGTCCACCTTCTTGCGCTAGAGCAATGGCTAAACGCGCTTCTGTAACTGTATCCATAGATGCAGAAACAAGCGGGAGGTTCAGCTTAATGCCGCGAGTAAGGCGAGTGGTAAGGTCCGCTGTGTGCGGTAGAACAGTAGAATGACCAGGTACTAAAAGTACGTCGTCAAAGGTAAGAGCTTCTTTAGCGATCCTAAGCATTGGCAACTTCTCACGAATTGGTGATTGGATGGAGTTGCGGCGGCATTTTATCAGCGATAATAGGGCGAGTAAATAAAATTCGCCGTTTATTTATGATAAAGTGGCGACAACTTTTTCGCTCTCTTGGGTCGTTCTATGTATTCACAACCCCACGCCAATACGCCAGCTGCCGTATACACCGTATCGCGCCTAAACCGCGAAATCCGAACCGTGTTAGAACGTGGCTTTGCCAGTATAGTACTCAATGGTGAAATTTCTAACTTTGTTGCCCCCGCTTCTGGACATTGGTACTTCTCCTTAAAAGACGATAAATCCCAAGTACGCGCAGCGATGTGGCGCGGCAACAACCGCTATGCACAAATTCGCCCAAAGAACGGCGACCAGGTGCAAGTACATGCACGAGTCTCATTGTACGAACCGCGCGGTGACTACCAAGTCATCGTCGAGCGCATGGAAGCCGCTGGCGAGGGGCTGCTTAAACAACAGTTCGAAGCCTTAAAAATGCGCTTAGCTAGTGAAGGGCTCTTTAACTCTAGTTACAAAAAGCCGTTGCCTAGCAGCATCAATAAAGTCGGTGTTGTCACTTCCAGCACAGGGGCCGCTATAAAGGATATTTTAACCGTATTAAAGCGCCGCGCACCGCAGCTTGAAGTGGTTATTTACCCTTGCCAAGTGCAAGGTGATAGTGCCCATCAAGGGATCATCGATAAAATTGCTCTAGCCAATGCCCGCAAAGAGATCGATGTATTAATTGTCGGTCGCGGTGGCGGCAGTTTAGAAGACTTGTGGTGCTTTAATCACGAGCAATTGGCGCGCGCTATTTTTGCCAGTGAATTACCTGTGATCAGTGCCGTGGGTCATGAAATAGATACCACTATCAGCGATTTTGTTGCTGATATTCGCGCGGCGACCCCCTCGGCGGCGGCCGAGTTAGTGAGTCCCGATAGCGAACAAATTAAGCAGTTCTTAGCGCATAAAAAGCAGCAGCTACACAGCGCATGGCGACACCGCTTAGCGGCCTATCAACAGCAATTGCAGCAACTACAAAGCCGTTTATCACACCAGCATCCAGCTAATCAGTTGATGCAACAGCAGCAGCGTTTAGATGAGTTGCAAATGCGTCTACACCGCGCCATGGAGCAGCGTTTTAACCACCAACAACAGCACCTTGGCGAGCTTAGTATGCGTTTACAACGCGCCAACCCAGCTCAGCGGGTAGCCAGTGCCAAATATCAATTGCAGCAACTGTCGAGCCGTCTAGTGGCAAGCCAAAAAGAGCAACTCTATCGCGCCCAAAGCGAACTGAGTCACCTCGCTACTCGCCTCGATAGCATTAGCCCTTTGGCCGTGCTTGGGCGCGGCTACAGTATTACGCGCGCCGACTCGGGAATTATTAAGTCAGTACAGCAAGTACAACCGGGCCAAACACTGCATACGCGCGTGGCCGATGGTGAGGTTACGACGACGGTGGTAGGCGTTCAACCCAAAGGTTAAGGCCCGCTTCGGAGCTGCGCGAATTGGTGCGGTGAAACTGCTGCCACCACGGCTGTTCCATAAGAGTATTTTGAATATTGTGCCAATCGTCACGCGGGTCGAGTTCAACGTCTTCTTGGGCTGAGAACTGCAGGCGACACACCGTTTGCTTACATTGGGCGGTATCGAGTTTAATCTTGTACGCCAACCCTTGGCTGTAAACAAAGTCACTCACTTTGGTCTCAACGTCATAGGCCCAAGCTTCGTCCCGCTCTTGATTGGTGAATCGCTCTTTAAGTTCGGCCTCCATGTCACTGGGCGCATCCAGAATATGCTTGTAGGTAGCAATGGTTTGCTTAGCGGCCGCCAATTCGCGGCGTAAAGTGTCAATGTCGCTGGTATTGTTAGCGGCATCCGTGGGTTGTTCGGGGGCGACCTCTAGCGTCTCGGTAGCAGGTGGCAACTGCTGCTTTTTTACTGCTGTTTGAGTTGATTCAGGCGACGCTGCGAGCTGAGGGGGATGAGTTGCAAGCTGTGCCACGCTTGATGGTGCGGGCTGCGTTGCTGACACTGATGGCGCGGGTGATGGCTCGAAGAACACCATATAACCGCCCCCGAAGCCCAACGCGAATGCCCCCAATGCAGTTATAACAAGTTGTTTATTCATCCCTTTTTCACTCTAGTGCCACTACAACATGGCACTAGTATGCGATTGATTCTCTTGTTCGTCATCTAAAAAGTTTTGATTCATGCTTTCCGCTGGACAAGGACAGTCCGGTTTGCCCACCAATTTAGCGGGAACGCCAACGGCGGTCATATGCGGCGGCACTGAGCTCAAGACTACCGAGCCGGCACCAATACGCGCACCCTCACCCACTTCAATATTGCCCAGCACTTTCGCCCCGGCGCCAATCAGCACCCCGGCACGAATTTTAGGGTGGCGATCGCCAGACTCGTTACCTGTACCGCCTAAAGTGACCGACTGCAAAATAGACACATTGTCTTCAATCACCGCTGTCTCACCAATAACAATACCTGTCGCATGGTCAAACATGATGCCGTGACCAACACGGCACGCGGGGTGAATATCAACACCAAACACCTCTGAGCAGCGGCTTTGTATAAAACGAGCCAGCTCGATGCGCCCTTGACGCCACAAGCAATGAGCCAACCTGTGCGCTTGAATGGCGTGAAAGCCTTTAAGGTTTAAGATCACCGTTAAATAAGTATCCACCGCCGGGTCACGATCGCGAACGGCTTTAATATCGTTTGCTACATGAGTCAGCATGGTATCGCAGTCCACAAACGCTTGGTCAAATAGCTCGCGAATGGTAAACGCTGACACCACCGCATCGGCGAGTTTGTTGGCCACGATAAAGCTTAGCGCCGAGCCAAGGCACTCATGATTAAGCACACACGAGTATACGTGCGAGGCCAATAACGGCTCTTTCGTTACAACTTGATTTGCTTCTTCTCTGAGCTGCTGCCAGATTTCATGACGCATGGGCATATCCACCAACTTACGAACAACGGACTTGTAATAGACTAAGTGTAACGGATCTGCCCACTATCACGCCATCCCGGGGGCAATTTAGGGTCGTTATCAGATATAACTAAAACAACTAAGGAAAGAACTGTTGCCCTTAATGCAAAAATAAAGCTAGGCTAAAGTCATAGCCGCATTGGAGAAGAATATGCCCCAAGCAATTGATAAAGAGAACTTTAATAGCTTTAAGGCGTTTTACCCTTATTACTTACAAGAGCACGAAAACCCTGTGTGCCGACGTTTACATTTTATCGGCAGTTTAGTGGTGCTGGCGATATTAGGCTTTGCTGTGTTCAGCGGCACCTACATTTGGTTGTGGGCGATGCCTGTGGCCGGTTACGGCTTTGCATGGGTTGGTCATTTCTTTTTCGAGAAAAATCGCCCTGCCACCTTTCGCCATCCAGTTTACAGCTTGATTGGCGACTGGGTCATGTTTAAAGATATGCTCATTGGCAAAGTGCCTTGGTAGCCCCAAGCTTTGCCACTGAGCGCTCTAATAGGAGGCTACACCCCCACACCAAGGGTTTTTAACAGCGCCAACACACTTTTAGCATTATCTGCTAATGCCAACTGCTTATCATGCTCTGAAGTCGCCTGATGCACAGCCGCAATCATCTCATGCAGCTCTTTTAGTTCATCATCACTAAAGGCACTACGAAGTTGTGGCTTCGACATGGGTAAGGAATTGCTTAAATCAGCGGCAATCTGGGTGATATCGTCGGCGAACTCGCCTCTTAAATCGTTTAGGCTCATTATTCTATCCTGTTATTAAAGGCCTGCGCTTTGTAATGATTTATCGATAAAGGTGCTAATTGTTGGCGGGATCGGCAGTAAATCACCCACCTCCTTTATGGCGCTTTGCTGCAAACTCAATACCGAATTAGCGCTAATAAGTAACTCGGTGATGCTTTCATTCGCTTCAAGGGTTGCTTGCACATTGTCATGAATAGTGCGACGCATCCTATCGGCTTCATCGTGAATGCTGCCTCGCACTTGCGTGCGGATAAGGGCCGCCAAACCAGCCACATCTTCACGTTGCTGTGAGTTGAGATTATCATTATCAGCCAGCTGTCGTTTGCTACGATAACTTTGCTCCGCTTTGGCGTACACCTTATGCCAGCGCTCATCAAGCATCGCATAAGCAGAGTGCTCCCACGCATCCACCATGGCCAAACCATTATCCCCAATCGCGGCGATGCCTTTCGAGACTTGCTGATTTGCAGTAATCGCCTGTTGTGGAACGCTAGTACAGCCACCGAGAACGACCGTCGCCAATACCACCGCGCTAAACACCCGAGTCATTGTTATTGCTTCCTTTTTTATTATTTGTCCCGCTAATAGAGTAACTTAGTTCGGATGAATTGCCACCCTTAATCACTCTATTTGAGTTAAGTGCGCCACTGTGTAGCAGTGCTTATTACGGCGATAGGGCTTGGATGGATAAAGGAGAAAGTGAAGTTGCAGACTGAAGAGCACGACCTGATTTAGTTATGCTCTTCAATTTGGTGCGGTGTCAATGTGACACGAAGCACCTCTTTTTTTACAGGCAAAGATGGATTATTTTTCAGCGCTGCTGCGGTGTAATTCAACATAGTCAATTGCAGCGTTGCGGTATCTATTTCATCATTACTTAACCATTTGATATCTGTTACCTCTCCTTGGTGAGTCAAGGGAAATAGATTTGTCTGCGGGTACTCATCAAAGGTCGCGACACTTAAATAGTATTGATACTTACACACCCCGTGTGTTTCGATAAAACATTGCTCTTCATAAACTGGGGCTTGGTACATGCGCACATACAATGATTTATCAACTTGGTTTGAATAATCGTTTACCTCGGTGACAACTCCAAATGAAATCGCTTTTTCAAAATCTCCCTCTAGGGAAGTACATGCACCAAGAAAAACCATACATGCGAATAATGCCAACCTCATCAGGCTCTCCTAGTTCACTGAAATGTGGATATGATCGTTGTGACCACCGACTTGATGGGGTCTACCCAGTTTTTTTTGAAAGTGGGGTCCGAAGTTCTCTCTCTTTTGTGGGAAACTCTCAAACTTCAGTTGAAGTGCGTCTGTGATAGCTTTTACTGCTGAGTTTGAGGGGTATGATACTGACATTTTCATACCATTAATGCGTGAGATATCGACCGCTTTGCCATCTCCTTGAACATGGCGGCTAGGAAACGAGTGCTGGTCATTTGCCGATGAAATATAGATTTTGTTTAGTACATGGCTAGGGGCAATATTTTTGCTTAAGATATGCTTAAGGGCCGAAACCACTTTTTGATCTACATTCTTATTAACATGTGGCGAGAACTCAACCATCACTCCATTTATATTCGCTGGTATTAAAGCCATAAAACTTTCCTTGTTTATTTTGTAGGTATTGCAGCACTGAAATAGGCCACTCTCCAAACATCATACGAGCAAGCTTCTGCTTGCGCAACCATACAGATCAGCAATGATATTTGAAAGTTAAAGCATTGAAGCCCAACCTCCAGTAATAAGTTTTGTCAAAAGGTCAGCCCTTAAATGTTTTTCGCTATCAGGTCAGCTTTTAATAGGCCCCCTTTCGTGAAAAGCTTGGCTGAAAACTTGGGGTTTCGTCTTGATTTGTACGCATCAAGAATACGCTTCAGGCCTTCCGCTTCAAGCAATGAGATATTTACCTCTGTATCCATCTCAGCGCTTTCTACAAAGTCCTCTGAAAATGTTGGTGCCACAATCAGAACCTGAGCCACACGTTTTCCTGCAGACTCACAACGATTCACATAAGCTTTAACTTGTCTTGAAGTGGTTGAATATCTAGCAAAGTCACCACTCTTACAGGTTTTCGCCTCTCCCACGATGACATCATCTTCACTTAGAGAAATAAGAATATCCGCTTTATCTTTTGCTGTGTTTACAGAGCGCCTTAAATCTTCATCGACCGACAAACCAAGTTGCTCAAATATAGCCTTCGTCACTTCTTCAAACTTAACGCCGATTTCAGCCTCAGGAACTTCAATATTACTCGTTTTCAATGAAGCCAAATCGCGACGAGCAAGTGCCGCGTAGTTATCAATTAATTTATCTGTAGCATCCGCGAAACTATTCAAAATGTTTAACCGGAGGTTGCCTCGTTTTTTGATTCCCATGCTCTCAACAACGCTCTTCACTTCATCATTTGTAAGCATATAGAGAATATCGTAAGGCGTGATGCTCAGCGCTCTGAGTTTTTCAACATCGAGTTCTTCCTGCTCTTCTAGTTCAAACTCTTGTTTAAGTACCTTTGAAAGAGACGGGAAGTGATTCTGTAAAGCAGAAAAAAGTTCTTTAAAGCCTGTGGCGCTGAGCACATTAAATTCTTTTTCAGCGCAAGAGTTTAATGTTTTTAAGATTATTGCTGTTCGCTCCTCAAGTGTCGCACCGAGCTTATCCAAATCCAGTTCAAGATCTTGAATTAAACTTTTCAGGCGGTCTTTGCGCTCATTAACATTGATGTCTTCATTAAAGAGGTCTTCCTGGAGTATTTGCGTGACGGGCACGCCTAGCTTCATGATGCTGGCTACTTTCTCTCTACGCTCAACACCTCTAATTTTCTTTCTATGATTTTTTAATATATTTGATAGCTCAGCATCACTGAATGTTCTTAGTATGCGAAGCAAGTGCTTATCTGCTAGCTCTTTACCTTGAAGACGGTGTAAAAGGCTTACTATTTCATCCGGGACATACACTGTTTGTCGTTTTCGACTTACAAACACAATGCCTATTTCTCGCAATTCATTTAAAGCATCCTGTACACCGTTTCTGGGTATTTGATCAACTAAATGCTCTACACCTGCTTGGTCATCAGCAGTAACATCAAGTTTCTTAGCCAGTACATTGAGAATGCCTCTTTCGTCATCTGATATTTTTGCATCACGATTAATGCGTTCATCATTAGCATACGCTTCTTTGAAGCAAGCGTGATAAATACCTAAACGTTTTCTTTCACTGAAGGATTCACTATCATCGAGCGCCTCTATATCAGACTTTAATTCATTAGCTCTACGGTTTATTACGTCCCACTCTTTCGAGTAAAGAGTTTCGACCCAAGTTGTTCTGGCGATGCTATTACCATCTCGGCTAAGAATATTCGTTAAGAGAGTTGCTTGAGCACCTAACATCGCCAATTGCTCACGCACTGATTTTTCGAAGTAAGGCAAGACTATATTAAATAGTTGGGTTATATCGGTGCTCGATGCATTCTTAATTTGGCCATCCAGCTTGCTCAGTTGAGCAACAATTTTCTTGTCATGCTTAACCGCATCTCCACAGATACGGTCTATCGCATTAATGAACTTAGACTTTTCAACCTGATTTACTAATGAGAGAACACTTGATAATTTCATATTACTTCCATGTCTATATTGTTAATTTTTTCTGCCTTGTAACAACCTTAGCCGTGTAGAACAAAAAGTGAAACATAAACTCGACGAAAAGAATCCAACTCTTTTTCAAGTAACTAGTAAGGACAGAAGACATTAGAACCAATGTCTTTGTTGACTTAGGAGGAGCGAGAAAGGTAGCAAGATGATTTTTTGCTTTTATGGCTTTCCTAATACCGCTGCGCCATAAACAGTTAAGAGGAAATGATTGATATCAAATTTCAGGCATAAAAAAACCCTAGCCAATCGGCTAGGGTTATCAAAAGTGGTACCAGTGGGCGGACTTGAACCGCCACGCCCGAAGGCAACGGATTTTGAATCCGTCATGTCTACCAATTCCATCACACTGGCATCTTTTTTCTTTGACCTTCTCAACGAGAAGATAAAGAAAAACCACTTCAGAGCAAAGGCTTTGTTTATCTGCCTTCATCTCTATGCCGTGCATTATACAAAGAATGAAAAGCGCGGCAAGCGTTTTATGTTATTAATGTGTCAACTGCTGAATAAACAACCAAGCGCGAGCATCGATGTTTAACAATATCAGCACTTAGGCATAAAGCGTTTAATAATTGCCTGCATATCAATATTTTCATTGAGTGTGCCATATTGGTGATGGCTCTGGGGTGCTAAACGTGAGCGCACAAAGGCATCGGCAATTAAGGGGTCGCCGTAAATAAGCAAGGTTGCACCCTGCCAAAGCAGGGCCAA
Source organism: Pseudoalteromonas sp. MM17-2 (assembly GCF_022347945.1). NCBI lineage: Bacteria > Pseudomonadati > Pseudomonadota > Gammaproteobacteria > Alteromonadales > Pseudoalteromonadaceae > Pseudoalteromonas > Pseudoalteromonas sp. MM17-2. The sequence goes on from NZ_JAKRFV010000010.1 coordinate 33,395, forward strand.
GCTCTCCATAATTTGCCGCGCGTGTATTTCAATCGCCCCTTTATCACCAAGCTGGGCCTGCAACTGCGCTAAGCGCTCGTCGAACTGTGTATACTGGCTCTTTGCCTGCTCTAATTCCCGCAATAACGCCTTTAGCGTATCCGGCTCTTTATTCAGCACCCGTAATAAATCTAAACACTGCACATTGCCCGAGCCCTCCCAAATGGCGTTCACCGGGGCCTCTTTATACAAACGGCTGAGCACATTGTCGTTTACATACCCCACCCCACCGACACACTCCATGGCCTCATAGGTATGTTGCACGGCGCGCTTGCAAATCCAATACTTGCCGATTGCGGTGGCGCTGCGTACTAACGCTCGATGGTGGTGATCATCTTGGTTATCTAACGCATTGGCGATACGCATAGAGATAGCCAAAGCAGCCTCGGCCTCAATGGCTAAATCTGCTAATACGTTGCGCATAAGCGGTTGCTGGTGCAGGCCTTTGCCAAATACCTGGCGTTCATGGGTATGCCAAATCGCTTCTTTCGCTGCTTGCGCCATTAGTGCCGAAGAGCCCAGCATGCAGTCGTAGCGCGTTAAAGCCACCATTTGAATGATGGTGGCGATGCCGCGCCCTGGCTCACCCAATAGCCACCCATGAGCACCTCGAAATTCCACCTCGGAGCTGGCGTTAGATTGATTCCCTAACTTGTTTTTAAGGCGCTGGATATGCATTGGGTTTTTACTGCCATCCTCGCGCCAACGGGGAACTAAAAAGCATGAAAGCTGTTGCTCAACCTGAGCTAACACCAAAAAGCCATCGCACATCGGCGCCGAGCAAAACCACTTATGACCCACAATCTCATACAATTGCCCCGGCCCACCCGCAGCTACAGGAGTGGCATAGGTGGTGTTTGCTCGCACATCACTGCCACCTTGTTTTTCGGTCATTGCCATCCCTATGGTCACGCCTTGCTTTTCATACCAGGGCTTATTGCTTTCATCATAGTGACGGGACAGAATCTTGGGCAGCCATCGATCGGCCACCTCTTTTTGTACCGCGATTGCCGGAACGCTAGCGAAAGTCATGGTTAACGGGCAGCCCGAGCCAGGGTCGGCGTGGCTGTGTAAAAAAGCCAGCGCTGCGCGCACCACATGCGCCCCGCTTTTGCTCTCCAACCAAGGTAGTGCGCAGTGACCACTTTGCACTGCATGACGCATCAGTTGATGATAAGCCGGGTGGTAATCGACTTGATCAATGCGCTCACCAAAACGGTTATGACTAACAAATTCGGGAAGGTGCTTATTAGCAAGGAAGCCGGCCTCTAATAGTGACCCACCTATGCCTTCACCAAAGTTGCAAAGCATGGGCGCGCCCCAACTGCCACCGAATCGCGTTAGCCAGTATTGCAACACCTCGTCGGCGCTAAAGGCATTGTAATTCGCTAATGGCTTGGGTTGATTAAATACCGAGTGTGTATCTGCTAGGCTGTTGTTATTCATTTATTTTTCTCACAGTGCGGCAGTGGAGTTATGTCACTGACTATAGCAGGTCTGACCACCTTGTCGAGCGAGCACTAAGAGCGTCGCCTTTGTGCAGGGGGTTTGCTACACTGTCGCCGATTTTATCGCTTAGGAATGTTGTCATGTCTGCTGATTATGCACGCACTGGGTTTGCCCGACGTATCGCCTCATTAATTTATGATGGCCTTGTGGTTATCGCCTTTGCCATGCTGACCACGGTGGTGTACTTGCTTGTTGTACAAGGCGCTATCTCGCTAGGTTGGTTAAGCTTAGGTGAGGCGGAAGATGTGGCAGCGTTGATTCAACAAAATACCGTTCTCTATGTGCTCCGTGATGTGCTTTTAGTCTTAGTAAGCCTAAGCTTTTTTGGCTACTTCTGGAGTAAGAGTGGGCAAACAATCGGTATGCGTGCATGGCGTATGCAAGTGCGCCGGCTCGATGGCAGCCTTCCAGGCTTTTGGCAAAGCGCATGGCGCAGCCTGTGCGCGTTACTTGGCTTAGGCAATATCTTGGTCTTGGTTGATATAAAAAACAAACGCGCCCTGCAGGACTACTTATCGGGCTGTGAAGTGGTTACCTTAAGCAAAGAAGACAACAAGAAAATTTACCAAGCTCTAGATTAAGCACAGCAAGCGGCGTTTAATTGCGCCGCTTCAGTAGGTAGCTTGAGAAGATAATAAACAACATGCTCGGTAGCACCGCCCCCACAAATGCGGGGATCTGATACACCGTCACAATAGGGCCGAAGATACGGTCAGTCAGGTGAAAAGCGATACCTGTGACCACCCCCATCACAATACGCGCACCCATGGTTACGGTGCGCAGCGGCCCAAAAATAAATGACAGCGCCACAAGCAGCATCACTGCCAAAGACACGGGCTGCATAATCTTGCGCCACAATGCCAACTCGTAAGCGGTGGTGTCTTGGTCATTGTGCTGCAAATACTGCAAGTAAGACCACAGCCCTTTGAATGACAAGGTTTCGGGCTTCACCGATACCACTCCCAATTTTTCAGCGGTGAGCTGTGAGTCGTAAAATTGTTCTTCGGCGAAGCTTTCTCTAATTTGTGCCGCATCAACATGTAACTCTTTGACTTTACGTAGCATCCAGCCACCTTCGCGATAAAGCGCTCGATCAGCAAAGGTGATCTTTTCCAGCTCTAAGTCTTTATCAAAGTGATACATACGCACGCCGTTGAGTTGCCCTTGTTGGTCAACATCCTCAATGTTGACGAAAACATCACCATCTTTGGCCCACACGCCTTGCTTGGCGCTGTATACATCGCCGCCGTATATAGCATGCGAACGCAGTTGTTTGGCGGTTTGCTCGGCCTTGGGTACACCCCACTCGGCCATGGCCATCATCAATAAGGCTAATACCACCGCCGTTTTCATCACCGAGGCAATGACCTGCAAGCGTGACATGCCCGCCGCCTGCATCACGACCAACTCGCTGTTTGAAGCCAAAGCACCGAGCCCGGTGAGTCCGCCTATCAACGCCGCCATAGGGAAAAATACCACTACATCGCCAGGCACCGTATACAAGGTATATAACAGCGCATCCATAATGTCGTAGCTGCCACGCCCCACTGATTTAAGCTGCTCAATAAACTTAATGAGGGTACTGATCCCCACCAGAACCAATAGGGCGAACCCCGTGGTTTGCATAATGCTGCGCCCTAAATACCAATCGAGTGTTTTCATACTGCGGCCTCTCGCTTAGTTAGGATGGAGCGCAGCCACACGCCGAGCGGTCGCCCTTTGATAATAAGAAATGCACCAATAAACAGCGCACTAAGATGCACCCACCACAGGCCAATCGAAGGCGGAATTTTGCCATCTTCCAAGGCAAACTTAGCGGCATTCAATAAAATAAAATACCCTAGGTACAGGCTGATCGCCGGCACTAGTTTGGCAAATTTACCTTGGCGCGGGTTCACCACGCTCAAAGGCACGGCGATAAGCGTTAATAGCGGAATAGACAACGGAATGGCTAAGCGCCATTGAAACTGCGAGATAGCTTCATTGCTATCTTGCTCTAACAACTTGGCGGTGGGCACGGCTTCCAGCTTACGACGCTGGTGTTCAATGGCTTGCTCGCGGATCTGCACCTGATAGCTATCAAACTCGGTATGTTGCATGTTCAGTGCGCGGGCCTGAGTTTCGTAGCGCTGCCCCTGACGCAGGATCAACTGTTGTTCGCCGTTATCACGTTCGATCACCTGCCCTTGCTCGGCATACACAACCTGAGACTGTTGCTGGCCTTCACCACGAGGCAACTGCGCCACGAACACTTTATTTAAAACGCGTCCGCCATCGTCCATATCATGAATAAAGACCACGGCTTTTTCATTCCCTGTTTCCTGAAAGCGCCCGGCACGCAAGGCAGAAAGACCGGCATCGGCTTGTGCCCGCTCCTTTAACTGGTATTCCTTTTCACTGGCCCATGGGGCCAAATACAAGGTCATGGCACCGGCTAAAATAGCCAATGCGGTGCTTGAGATTAAGGTGATACGCACCACATACCATTCACTGACGCCACAGGCTTTAAGAACCGTCATTTCGCTGTCAGCATACACGCGGCTATAAGCGAGGATAATACCTAAAAAGATACTTAGCGGCAGAATCAACGAGGCTAATTGCGGCAGCTTTAGTGCCACCATAGAAAGCACTAATTTTGCAGGAATACTGCCCTCAGATGCATCGCCTAGAATTACGACGAATTTTTGGCTGATAAAAATGGTCATTAAGGTCAAGAAAACAGCAACCTGAGACTTGAAAACTTCAGCGGTTAAGTATCGAAAAATCAGCAATGTCCGCCCCTAAAAACGTCGTGTTTCACTGGCATAGTAGGAAAATTTGAGTAAACTAGTTGTTTTAGTCACTTTATTATATGTCAAGCGCATTAAATATCATACCTAAGGCATGTAATTGTCTACACTTTAGTTAGTGGATTGATAAATGCGTAAATAGTTCACGACAATAGTAAGTAGGTGAACAGCGCCTTGGCTGGCAAACGCCCCAAGGGCTGACTTTTCCTCTAATTAGGAGTCACAATGGAATTTAGCGTAAAAAGTGGTAGCCCAGAGAAGCAACGCAGCGCTTGTATTGTAGTGGGTGTTTACGAGCCACGCCGCTTATCCCCTATCGGCGAGCAACTGGATCAAATCAGTGAAGGCTACATCTCTAACCTTTTACGTCGCGGCGACTTAGAAGGTAAGCCAGGGCAAACGCTATTATTACACCATGTACCGAATGTGCTAAGTGAGCGCGTACTACTTGTAGGTTGTGGTAAAGAGCGCGAGCTAGACGACAAACAGTATAAGCAAATCATTTCCAAAACCATTAATACCCTGAACGAGACTGGGGCCATGGAAGCGGTGTGCTTTTTAACAGAGCAGCATGTGAAAAGCCGTGATACGTATTGGAAAGTACGCCAAGCTGTTGAGACTACACAAGATTGCTTATACACCTTTAACCAGCTGAAAAGTAAAAAAAGCGACCCACGCCGACCACTGCGGAAAATTGTTTTCAACGTCCCAACGCGCCGCGAATTGCCGATTGGCGAAAGTGCTATTGAGCATGGTTTAGCTATCGCTTCAGGAGCCAAACTCTGTAAAGATGTCGCCAATATGCCGCCAAATATCTGTAACCCTCGTTACCTAGGTGAGCAAGCAAAAGGCTTAGAAGAAGAGTTCGAGAACGTCACCGTAAACTTGGTCGGCGAGCAAGAAATGGAAGAGCTCGGTATGCACTCTTACCTCGCCGTAGGCCGTGGCAGTGCTAACGAGTCAGTGATGTCAGTGATTCACTACAATGGCGGCGCAGAAGGCGCGGCGCCGATAGTGTTGGTAGGCAAAGGCCTGACTTTCGACTCTGGCGGTATTTCAATTAAGCCAGGCGAAGCCATGGACGAGATGAAATACGACATGGGCGGCGCAGCTGGGGTTATCGGCACCATGCGCTCCATTGCCAAAATGCAACTGCCCATTAATGTCATTGGTGTGCTTGCAGGTTGTGAAAACATGCCCAGCTCCAATGCCTATCGCCCGGGTGATATTCTAACCACGATGTCGGGGCAAACCGTCGAAGTCCTTAATACTGACGCCGAGGGACGCTTGGTACTGTGTGATGCCCTCACCTATGTGGAGGCATTCGACCCCGATACCGTGATTGACGTAGCCACCCTTACTGGTGCGTGTATCATTGCCCTGGGTGCTCATGCAACCGGCATGCTCTCTAACCATAATCCTTTGGCACATGACCTTCTTAAAGCCTCTGAGCAAAGTGGCGATCGTGCTTGGCAGCTGCCGCTATGGGATGACTATCATGAGCAGTTAGAAAGCCCGTTTGCTGATTTCACTAACTTAGGCGGTCGCGCCGCAGGCACTATTACCGCAGCCTGCTTCTTATCTAAGTTCACCAAAAAGTATAACTGGGCGCACTTAGATATTGCCGGTACGGCATGGCGCAGCGGCGGCAAAACTAAAGGCGCCACGGGGCGTCCTGTGCCGATGCTAACGCAATATTTGATTAACCGCGCTGGGGTATTGGATAACCCGCAAGATTAATCACTGCGATATCACTTCAAGCCCCTTTTTTAAGGGGCTTATTCATTGATGCAGGGGCGTGATTGTGTCAAAATTGGCGGATTAACGAGCCGCGTAGAGGGCGCAATGCACGCGTTATTTTACCTGCTAGAACATGCCGATGAGCCGGGCAGCGACGTACCGGCTCATTTTGATCTTGGCGCTCGCTTGGCGTGCGAGCAATATCGCCAAGGACAACGGGTATTTATCTTTGTTGATAATCGCGACGATGCTCATCTTGTTGATCAGCACCTATGGGCATTTGACGCCGATAGCTTTGTGCCCCACAACCTCCAAGGTGAAGGGCCGCGCGCCGGTGCCGCTGTGGAGATAGGGCTAACCCCGCCCGTGTCACGGCGCAGTGTACTGATCAACTTAGCGTCAAGCGTGCCCGATTTTATACGTCGCTTTGATACGGTGTTTGACTTTGTGCCAGCCGATGACACACGCAAACACCAAGCACGAGCAAGATATAAGCAGTTACGCGACTTAGGCGCGCAGCTGGCAACACAAAAAGTTTAAGTTAAGGTTCTGGGCAATGGATAAAACCTATAATCCGCAAGATATTGAACAATCCCTCTATCAGAAGTGGGAAGAGAACGGCTACTTTAAGCCAAGTGGTGAGGGCGACTCATACTCAATTATGATCCCACCACCAAATGTCACCGGCAGCCTACATATGGGTCACGCCTTCCAGGACACCATCATGGATACCTTAATCCGTTTCAAGCGGATGCAAGGGAATAACACATTGTGGCAGGTTGGTACCGACCATGCTGGGATCGCGACACAAATGGTGGTCGAGCGCAAACTCGCCGCCGAGGAAGATAAAACACGCCATGACCTAGGTCGTGATGCCTTTATCGATAAAATCTGGCAATGGAAGAATGAATCTGGCGGCACCATCACCAAGCAGCTACGTCGTTTAGGCGCCTCGGTGGATTGGGACCGTGAACGCTTCACTATGGATGACGGCCTATCTGAAGCGGTTAAAGAAGTCTTTGTACGCCTGTATAAAGACGACTTAATTTACCGTGGTAAGCGCCTGGTTAACTGGGATCCAAAACTACACACCGCTATTTCTGACCTTGAAGTTGAAAACAAAGACAAACAAGGGCATATGTGGAATATGCGCTATCCATTGGCCGATGGCGTCAAAACTCAGGATGGCAAAGATTACATCGTCGTCGCCACCACTCGCCCTGAGACCATGCTCGGCGATACCGGTGTGGCCGTAAACCCTGATGACGAGCGTTATCAGAACCTCATTGGCAAAGAAGTCTTGCTGCCTATCGTCAACCGCCGTATTCCTATCGTTGCCGATGAGCATGCCGATATGGAAAAAGGCACCGGCTGTGTGAAAATCACTCCTGCGCATGACTTTAACGATAATGAAGTCGGTAAACGCCACCAGTTGCCGATGATTAACGTATTCAACAAAGATGCGGCGATTCTAAGCGAAGGCGAAACCTTTACCTTTGATGGCAAACCTCTGCAGTTAGACGCCCCTATCCCTGAGCGCTTCCACGGCTTAGACCGTTTTGATGCGCGTAAGCAAGTGGTTACGGAGTTCGAGCAGGCTGGGTTATTAGAAAAGATTGACGATCACAGCTTAACCGTGCCCTACGGCGATCGCTCTGGGGTGGTGATTGAGCCCCTACTTACCGACCAATGGTATGTGCGCGTTGCACCACTGGCCGAGCCAGCTATCAAAGCCGTTGAAGACGGTGATATTGAGTTCGTACCAAAGCAATACGAAAACATGTACTTTTCTTGGATGCGCGACATTCAAGACTGGTGTATTTCACGCCAGCTATGGTGGGGCCACCGTATTCCAGCGTGGTACGACAACAACGGCAACGTGTATGTTGGACGCGATGAAGCAGAAGTGCGCCGCGAGCATAACCTCGATGACGATGTCACGCTCAGCCAAGATGACGACGTACTCGATACTTGGTTCTCATCAGCATTGTGGACCTTCTCAACCCTTGGTTGGCCGAACAACGTTGAAGACTTAAAAGTATTCCATCCGTCTAACGTGTTGGTCACTGGTTTCGACATCATTTTCTTCTGGGTTGCCCGTATGATTATGATGACTCTGCATTTCATCAAAGATGACAATGGCAAGCCTCAGGTACCGTTTAAAACCGTGTATGTGACTGGCCTGATTCGCGATGAGAATGGCGATAAAATGTCGAAGTCTAAGGGTAACGTGCTTGACCCACTGGACATGATTGACGGCATCGATTTGGAAAGCCTAGTGACTAAGCGCACCGGCAACATGATGCAGCCGCAGCTGGCGAAGAAAATCGAAAAGAACACCCGTAAAACCTTCGCTGAGGGCATTGAGCCGCATGGCACCGATGCCCTGCGTTTCACTCTTGCAGCCATGGCGTCAACAGGTCGTGATATCAACTGGGATATGAACCGCCTGGAAGGTTACCGTAACTTCTGTAACAAGCTGTGGAATGCTAGCCGTTACGTGCTTATGAACACCGAAGAGCAAGATTGCGGCTTCAACGATGCACAGCGCGAGTACTCGCTGGCGGATCGCTGGATTCAAGGGCAGTTCCAACAAACCGTGAAAACCTTTACTGAACACTTGGACAACTACCGTTTTGACCTTGCTGCTAACACGATTTACGAGTTCACCTGGAACCAGTTCTGTGACTGGTACCTCGAGCTGACTAAACCGGTGTTATTTAAAGGCACCGAGACCCAGCAACGCGGCACCCGTCATACGCTGATCACTGTGCTTGAAGGACTACTGCGTTTGATGCACCCGCTAATGCCATATATCACCGAAACTATTTGGCAGCGTGTGGCTCCGCTTGCAGGTATCAAAGCCGATACCATTATGACCCAAGCGTTCCCTGCGTTTGAGCAAGATAAAGTCGATAGCACCGCGATGGCTGATTTAGAGTGGATGAAACAATTTATTGTCGCCATTCGCAATATTCGCGGTGAAATGGACATTAGCCCAAGCAAACCATTGAACGTGTTGCTTGCTCAGGCTTCTGCCGAGGATACTCGTCGTTTACAAGAAAATCAGACTTTCCTAGCCGCTCTAGCCAAGTTAGAAGATGTGACCGTGCTTGATAACGTCGACGACGCGCCAGCGTGTGCGACCGCCTACGTGGGTCAACTCGAGATCATGATCCCCATGGCCGGACTGATTGATGTAGACGCTGAGTTAGCGCGTATTACTAAGCAATTGGAAAAAGCTGAAAAAGGTCTGGCTCAAGTTGAGAAAAAGCTCGCTAACGAGAAGTTTGTCAACAATGCGCCTGAAGCCGTGCTTGAAAAAGAAAAGTCGAAGCTTGCAGAGTACAGCGAAGCCAAGGCGAAATTGCTCGAGCAAAAAGCAAAAATCGAAAGCCTGTAAAAACTGTTAGGCAACAATCATAACGCGAGCTCAGGCTCGCGTTTTTTATGCCCGCGCCGCATACAAATAAGCACAAAAAAGCCAAGCGGTTGCTTGGCTTTTTCATCTCAGCGTCTCTTAGAAGCTGTAGTTGTACTGTGCACCCACCAGGTAAGCATGGCCTTCAGACTCAAAGCCCCATTGCTGCCCTAGGTTGTCACCTTCAACAAAGTTTTGGGTTTTACCGCGTAAAATACTGGCACCTAAATCAACGCTAGACGCTTCATCGATAAACCACTCTGCACCAAAAGAGAGCCAGAAGCGGTCGGTATCTGGGATAGAGATAGACAGATGCTTCTGCGCCACTGGCGATTCATCAAAGGCTAAACCAGCACGCAATTTAATATCGTTTGTTAGCTGGTAGTCACCACCGATTGACACACGGATTGAATCCGAGAAGTCTTCGTTTTTGCTAAATACCGGTCCCTCACTCACTGGCACATAGGCTTCAAGCTTGTCAAAGCTACTCCAGCCTGTCCAAAGCACACTGTAGTGTAGGCCATAATCTTGGTTTAACTGGTGTGAGCCTGAGAATTCAGCAATCGCTGGCAGGGTTAAATCAACCGTGCCAGGTAAAGTTTGCCCATTAAGGCCGCCCAATGCTGCCGGAAGCTGATTGGTGTAGTCACCTTCAAATGTGAGGTCTGTTTCGCTGCGATAATGGAAGCCAAGACGGTTGTCACTATCTAGGTCATAGGCCAGGCCTACATTCCAGCCAAAGCCATAGTCGTCGCCCTCAAGGTGAACCGCTTCTAGGTTTGCCGGTGCACCTAGCGGGTTTGCGCCAAGGTTACGGACAATTTTTGCATCGGCGTATATGTGGTTAACACCCAGTGCCAAGGTCAGAGCTTCGTCCACTTTATAAGAAACCGATACATTAGAGTTAATGGTGACGATTTCAGTTTCACCAGCAAGCTGACCTGCGGCATAATCACTGGCAAACTCAGTAGCTAGACCAAAGTTAGAGAAGGCACCAAAGCCCACTGCCACCTTATCGTTTACCGGGAGTACAAAGTAACCGGCAGGGACCACCGCGCTAGGGGCGATGCTATCGTCGTTTAACACGTTAGGGTTTAGGCCATTGTTAGTGCTTTCGCCTTCAAGGCTCACGTCTGGCTCGACATAAATTGCCGCCACGCTCAACTGTGCCGTTTCAAATTGCGACATCAGTGCGGGGTTACGGGCAACCACAGATGCATCATCAGCAATGGCTGCTTCACCAGCGTAGGCGCGGCCTAAGCCTGACGCATTTTGCTCTGCCAGCTGAAAAGCGGCAGCGAAAGATTCTGTTGATAATAGCGCCAATGAAGCCGCTAAAATTGTCTTTTTGAATTGCATACTTCTTTCTCATTGTTGTCATTTTAACTGGCATACACTAGCGTATTTCATGCAAAAAAACTGTTAAATATGGTTAACATAGCGTAATTTAAGGGCAATATTTACATAATTTTACGATTTTAAAGACTGATTAGACCTCAAACACTCAAATGATATAAATTCTCATTATCATTGACTATTTATCTAATATCGCTACACTGCGGGTATTAAAAAAGTGAACAGGAATGTCCTATGGTGCTCGTTATAATGCTTATTTTGGTTGCGCTGGTGTTTTGCGCTATCAGTGTATTTGCATTTTTACGTGCGAACTACTGCGCCTGCCACCATCAAGGCGAGTGCGACAACCCCGTAAGCCAATATTGGCTCGCTTCAATGCTGGCCTCGCTGGTAAGTTTGGGGCTGTGTTGTATTGCCCTGCATACGACACAAGGCACCATGGTATGGTTTATATTAACGGGGAGTTGTTTTAGTGGCGCATTAATCGCTGCGAAGCGCCAAGGAAAAAAGCAGTGTGAACGTGCTAAGGCAGCAAGTGCTCCTTTAACAAACGAGACAAATTAAGGTCAAACTCTAAGGGAGAGGTGCTACCCAAGATTTTGATATCGTCTTTGCTGACACTTAAATCTACGTCTTTGGCGGTAATGTGGTGACGGTGCTGAGTGTTATAAAACACCCGTACCTTAGGTTTGATAGGATTAGCCTCATTGCCCTGCACTACCAAAGCCAAACGCTCATTAGTGAGCTTTACCAAGGTTCCCACCGGATGGATCCCGACACATTTTATAAAGCGCTGCACTAGGGCTTGGTCAAACATCGCCTTTTGCGCTAGTAAGAAACGCAGTGCCGTTAGCGGCTCCTCACCTTTTTTATAGGGCTTATCTGCCACCATCGCAGCATACACATCCACCAGCGCTAAAATACGTGCTTCACGAGATAACTTATCGGCTTTGATACCACGCGGGTAGCCGCTGCCGTCTAAACGCTCATGATGGTTAACAACCATTTCTAACATCATGCTGGAGATGTGCTTTTGCCCCTTAAGCATGGTTAGGCTTAGCGCCACGTGTTTACGTACCGCCTTGGTTTCAAGCTCAGTGAGTTTACCTGGCTTCGATAGAATTCCTTGCGGTACTTTGGCCAGACCAATGTCATGCAACAAGGCCGCTAACGCCATTTGCCGCACTTTATTAATTTCGAAACCTAAATATTTGGCAAAAATAGCGGTCAAGATGGCACAATTCATCATATGACGCCAAGTGTAGCTATTTCTATCGCGCAGCAGTGTCAGCGCGGCCATTGCGTCTGGGTTACGAAAAACTGAGTCAACAATATCATCAGCGATACCACTGAGTAGTGCCATATTGACTTGCATGCCTGATGTCAGCTCGTTGTACATGGCACGCAGTTTACCCAAGCTTTGATCATAGCAAGTGCTAGCGATGAGGAACTCTTGCTCTAGCGTCGCCTGACTGTGATCACGGTCACTAAGCTTCGGCTTTTCTGCTTGGCTTGCGATATCTTGCGACTCGCCAGTGTGTTCTTTCTTAGACTTGGGTTTTAAATGCGTGGGAATAGGGATATCGCTTTGTGCGAAATCGATGGTCAGCTCTTCCACTCCCTCACTCAGCAGGCGCTTAATGATGGAAGCATCTCTGACCATGCCTCGGGTTTTTATCTTTATTGACGCACCTTGGGCCTGCTTATTTACCCGGTCAACAAACATGCCGGTTTTTAGCTCGCTAATAGGTAAGGAGATCAACATAGAGGACTGTACGAAAGCTGAATAAACTCAGATAAAATTACCACTAAATGGTAAATAAAGTCCATAAAAGGTGGTTAAAACCACCCTTTAGTCTTGGAAGTAAGTGCCCCAGCCATCGTATTCCACGCCGTTATCGGCGGCAATGGCTACCAGCTTATCAACATCTTCCATAATAACGTCGGCATCCAGCTCCGACTCAACCACCACATCAAAGCCCCAGATAGTTCCCCCTTCTTCGAGCTCCAACTCAGCCGGTTCTTCCACATCAAAGCCAGCCTTAAAAGCAGCTAACGCGGCATTTTCTAGGGCATTAAAATCTTCACACACAAAGTGGTGTTCTACCTCATATAAAATTTCCGGATTAGAGCCATCTTCAAGTAAAGATTCGACAATTTCTTCGCTAATTTCGCGCCAGTTTTCCATTATGTTCTCTCATTCAATTGCGCCAGTGTCTGAGCCATCAAGGCATGGAAATGATCCGCATATTCGCGCGGGCTCATCGAGGCATCCAATAATTGTGGCGCCAGCATTTTGATGTAAATAGTACCATTATCCCAGCGATTTAGCTTGATGGTTTTGTGGGTATCACTCATTACTACCGGCACCACAGGGACCTTGGCATTGAGTGCGGTGTGGAACGCGCCGGTTTTAAATGGCAACAAGCCACGACCATAACTACGGGTGCCCTCTGGAAACATCCACAGTGATAACCCGCCTTTTTTGAGTTTTTCGGTGGTTTTAGCAATGGTGGCCATCGCCCGTGAACGATTTGCACGATCGATAAGAATATTGCCCGACAACCAATAAATTTGGCCAAAAAATGGGATCCATTTTAAGCTTTTTTTACCCAAACTTACGGTATTACGCTGCAGCGCACCGGGGAGTAAAAATAAATCATAGTTATTCTGATGGTTAGCAACATAGACCGCAGGCGAACCAGTCACAATGGCTGGGTCTTTCTCAATAACAACATTCACCCCCAGCAACTTAGGCATCTTTGCATACCAGCTACCAATCACCCGCACGTTATCACCGTGAAACGGGCGTACCAAGCACAAGATAAACCCCGCGATAAAGCTTAAGGGGACAAACACAGCCATGGCTAACAAACGCAATAAAGCCAGCACGATAAACTCCACATAACCTGAATTGTCGGCATTATACATAGGCGAATTATTTTAAGCGAACACTTGTACGCTGTTATTGCTTTCTCACTAAGTGCGCTATACGTGTTGGAAAAAAGCGATGCCACGCATCGGTTTTTATCGTTTCCAATTTCGCTGTCATTAAGGCCTTATAGACTACACTTGTTTAATCTTAGTTCATCTCCACAGCTCTATAGTAAGTGAATGAATTTATTACCGTTAGATTCCTTAAGGAGGACGATATGGGTAAGTGTCCAGTGATGCATGGCAGCCAAACCACGCAAGCAAAACCTAATACTGATTGGTGGCCCAACGCACTCAACCTCGATATTTTGCATCAGCACGATAGCAAAACAAGCCCCTACGGCGAGCATTTTAATTACGCTGAGGAGTTCAAAAAGCTCGACTTAGAGGCGGTGAAAAACGATCTTAAAACACTGATGACTGACAGCCAGGCATGGTGGCCTGCCGACTGGGGCCATTATGGTGGGTTGATGATTCGTATGGCTTGGCACTCCGCAGGTTCATATCGCCTTGCTGATGGTCGCGGTGGGGGTGGTACCGGTAACCAACGCTTTGCTCCGCTTAATTCATGGCCTGATAATGCCAATTTGGATAAAGCACGGCGATTACTGTGGCCTATCAAGAAAAAGTACGGTAACAAACTCTCATGGGCCGATTTAATGATCCTTGCCGGCAACATGGCCTATGAGTCCATGGGACTGAAAACCTTTGGTTTCGCCGGTGGCCGCGAGGATATTTGGCACCCAGAAAAAGACGTTTACTGGGGCGCAGAAAAAGAGTGGCTAGCACCGAGCGATGAGCGCTACGACAATGTTGAGAAGCCGCAAAGTATGGAAAACCCTCTCGCCGCCGTGCAAATGGGGCTTATCTACGTTAACCCTGAAGGGGTTAATGGCGAACCAGACCCGCTCAAGACCGCAGCGCAAGTCAGAGAGACATTTGCTCGTATGGCCATGGATGACGAGGAAACCGCAGCCTTGACCGTCGGTGGTCATACTGTAGGCAAAACCCACGGTAATGGCGATGCCGAAATACTTGGCCCCGAGCCAGAAGCCGCCGATGTTTTCGAACAAGGGCTGGGTTGGAATAACCACCACCAGCGCGGGATCGGTCGCGATACGGTCACCTCAGGATTAGAAGGAGCATGGACCACCTACCCAACAAAATGGGACAACGGATATTGCCACCTACTGCTTAACTACGAATGGCAGCTCAAGAAAAGTCCTGCGGGCGCTTGGCAGTGGGAGCCTATTGATATGAAAGAGGAAGATAAGCCCGTTGATGTCGAAGATCCATCTATTCGCTGCAATCCGATCATGACCGACGCCGATATGGCGATGAAGCTTGACCCCAGCTATCGCAAAATCATCGAGCGCTTTCACAACGACTTTGATTACTTTAGCGATGTCTTCGCCCGCGCTTGGTTTAAACTAACCCATCGTGATTTAGGCCCTAAATCTCGTTACCTCGGCGCCGATGTGCCAAGTGAAGATTTAATTTGGCAAGACCCTATCCCGAGTGTCGATTACGTACTTAGTAGTTCCGAGCAGGCTGAACTTAAACAGCAAATACTGGCGTGCCCAGTGAGTGCCGCCGACCTTATCTGCACCGCATGGGACAGTGCTCGCACCTTTCGTAGCTCAGACTATCGTGGCGGTGCCAATGGCGCGCGCATCCGTTTGACACCACAAAAAGATTGGCTTGGCAACGAACCTGAACGCTTAAATCGGGTACTTGATGCATTGACGCAATTGCAAAGCACCTTAGACAAACCCATTAGCATGGCCGACCTCATTGTTCTCGGTGGCACTGCAGCCATTGAGCAAGCGGCAAAAGCCGGGGGCGTAGATATCAATGTGCCCTTTAGCGCGGGGCGCGGCGATGCGACCGATGAAATGACCGATGGCGAGTCATTCGAGCCACTGGAACCTATTCATGATGGCTATCGCAACTGGTTAAAGCAAGACTACGCCGTTCCAGCGGAAGAATTGTTACTTGAACGCACGCAGTTGATGGGCTTAACGGCACCGGAGATGACCGTGTTATTAGGCGGAATGCGTATGTTAGGTACCAACCATGGTGGCTCCAAGCACGGTGTGTTTACCGACCGTGAAGGGGTGCTGAGCAATGACTTCTTCGTTAACCTCACCGACATGGCATACCAGTGGCAGCCTAAAGAGAATGGGCTTTATGATATTGTTGAGCGCAGCACAGGCAAAGTGAAGTGGACCGCTACCCGCGTTGATCTGGTGTTTGGCTCAAACTCTATCCTGCGCAGTTATGCTGAGTTTTACGCTCAAGACGATAACAAAGAACGCTTTGTCCACGATTTTATCAAAGCCTGGGTTAAAGTCATGGACGCCGATCGCTTCGACCTGTAAGTGACAAAAGCCGTTAAAGTAAAAAGAGGGCCAAGGCCCTCTTTTTTAATCTTCGCTAAGCGTTTCCTCGTCAGGCGCTTCACTGGCTTTGGCGCTCAGCTCTATATCGCAGCCATCGACTCGCTGTAGACCGCGCGGTAGCTTATTGCCTCGGCGTCCGCGCTCTCCATAATAGTGCTCGAGGTCTGCGGGCTTAAGCGTCAGTTTGCGCTTACCTGCATGCAAGGTCACGCTCGCACCCTCGGGAACCACGGTGAGTAACTTCACATACTCTTCGCGCGCCTGTACCTTGGCACTGGGTATGGAGATAATCTTATTCCCTTTCCCTTTGGCGAGCTTAGGCAAGTCTCGTAACGGGAACAGTAACATGCGACCTTCACTGGAAATAGCCATGCAGTAGTCTTTACTGACATCATTCACAGCAATAGGCTGGAACAATAACCCGCCTTTGGGCAAACTTACCAGTGCCTTACCATTTTTGTTCTTACTGACCAAATCGGCAAATTCAGCAACGAAGCCGTAACCGGCATCACTGGCCATCAGTAACAGTTGCTCATTCTCTGCCATCACCGCGTGTTCAAGTGTGGCGCCCGTAGCGATATTAAAACGCCCCGACATCGGTTCACCTTGGCTGCGCGCTGAGGGCAGACTGTGTGCGTCGGTGGCAAAGGCGCGGCCACTGGAGTCGAGGAATACCGCCGGCTGATTGCTCTTGCCTTTGGCGCTGGCTTTAAACTTATCGCCTGCGCGATAGTTTAAGCCCTCGGCATCCACTTCATGACCTTTGGCCACTCGCGCCCAGCCTTTTTCGGAAAGCACCACAGTGACCGACTCTGAGGGGAGCAGGTCTTTTTCGCTCAGTGCTTTGGCTTCTTCACGTTCAACTACAGGCGAGCGACGATCATCACCGTATAACTCAGCCGCTTCTTGAATTTCTTTTTTCATTAGCGTCGACATACGGCGCTCTGAACCTAAGATCAGCTGCAGTTTGTCACGCTCTTGTTCCAACTCGTCTTGCTCGCCGCGAATTTTCATTTCTTCAAGCTTAGCAAGGTGACGAAGTTTCAAATCGAGAATTGCTTCAGCTTGTTTTTCACTGAGGCCATAGCGCTCCATCAATACCGGCTTTGGTTCGTCTTCGCTGCGAATAATAGCAATGACTTCATCAATATTGAGGTAGGCAATCATCAAGCCTTCGAGAATATGCAGTCGCGCGAGCACTTTATCTAGGCGGTACTGCAACCGTCGACGCACCGTATCACGACGGAAAGTCAGCCATTCGCTAAGAATACTGCGTAAGTCTTTCACTTGCGGTCGACCATCAAGGCCGATCATATTGAGGTTAACGCGGTAATTCTTTTCCAAATCCGTGGTGGCAAATAAATGCGCCATCAGCGGCTCGACTTTTACCCGGTTAGAGCGTGGCACCACAACGATGCGGGTTGGGTTTTCATGATCCGACTCGTCGCGTAAATCGGCCACCATCGGCAGTTTCTTTGCCGTCATTTGGTTGGCGATTTGCTCCAACACCTTGGCGCCTGAACACTGATGTGGCAATGCAGTGATCACCACTTCACCCTGCTCAATATGGTATTTAGCCCGCATTTTCAGTGAGCCACGGCCACTGGTGTAGAGCTTTTCAATGTCCGCCTTGGGAGTAATGATTTCCGCTTCGGTGGGGTAATCGGGTGCCTTAACCAGCTCCAGTAACTCCGCCAATTCGGTCTTGGGTTTGTCCAATAACAGACAACAGGCATTAGCCAATTCGCGCACATTGTGCGGTGGAATATCGGTTGCCATGCCCACAGCAATACCCGTTACTCCATTAAGTAAAATGTGCGGTAAGCGTGCAGGCAGTACCTCAGGCTCCTTCATGGTGCCATCGAAGTTGGGGATCCAATCAGCGGTGCCCTGGCCTAACTCTTTTAGCAGTACCTCAGAGAATTTTGACAACCGCGCTTCGGTATAACGCATCGCTGCAAAGGACTTAGGATCGTCGGCGGCCCCCCAGTTACCTTGGCCATCAACCAAGGGGTAACGATATGAAAAAGGCTGTGCCATCAGTACCATAGCTTCATAGCAAGCACTATCACCATGGGGGTGGTACTTACCGAGCACATCACCCACAGTACGGGCAGACTTTTTATATTTAGCCGCTGCAGAGAGCCCCAGCTCACTCATTGCGTAGACAA
This sequence comes from Pseudoalteromonas sp. MM17-2, assembly GCF_022347945.1. Classification (NCBI taxonomy): domain Bacteria; kingdom Pseudomonadati; phylum Pseudomonadota; class Gammaproteobacteria; order Alteromonadales; family Pseudoalteromonadaceae; genus Pseudoalteromonas; species Pseudoalteromonas sp. MM17-2. The sequence goes on from NZ_JAKRFV010000010.1 coordinate 51,756, forward strand.
TGCGCCGTTGCACGGGCTTGAGACCATCACCAATATGAGGTAAGGCCCGGTCCATGATCACATACATGGAATAATTGAGGTAGGCGTCTTCGGTGAAGCGCCCCATGGTAAGTTGCTCTATGCCTTGTTGTGACAAGGTCGTTGTTTGTGTCATTGATACTTACCCAAACTTACTTCTTGTTATAGTGCACGCGATAAATCGCGTTAGCGTAATCATCGGAGACCAGCAAGCTGCCATCGGCCATTTGCACCATGGCAACGGGTCGGCCAAAGGTTTCTTCGTTTTCCATAAAACCGGTTATAAATGGCTCGTAGCCAGTCACTTGGCCATCTTCTACCTTAGCCATCATAACCCGGTAGCCCGCTTTTTTACTGCGGTTCCACGAACCATGCTCAGCCACAAAAAGCTGTTTGTCGTAGTCACTTGGAAATTGCTCGCCAGTGTAAAAATGAATACCTAGTGGCGCCACGTGAGCACCTAAATTTAGCGCTGGCTGAGTGTAATCGGCAGCGTTTTTGCCTTTGCCGAACTCCGGATCCGGGATTGTACCACCGTGGAAGTATGGAAAGCCAAAATGTTGCCCTACTTCATCGATACGGTTAATTTCACACGGCGGAATATCATCACCCATCATGTCACGACCGTTATCGCTAAACCACAGTTTGCCACTGTCTGGATGGTAATCGAAACCAACTGAATTACGCACCCCCTCTGCAAGGGTGGTAAGCTCTTTGCTCTCTAAATTCAGGGAGAAAATACGGCCAAATTCAGGGTCTTCTGCGCAGACGTTACAGGGCACGCCGACAGGCACAATAAGCTCACCGCTGGGAGCGAAGCGAATAAACTTCCAACCGTGGTGGCGCTTATCGGGAAACTTGTCATACACCACTTCTAGTTTGGCTTTATCAAGCTTGTTGTCGATATCATCAAAGCGAATAATGCGCTCTACCTCAGCAACGTACAGTGCTCCGTCTTTATAGGCTATGCCCGAAGGCATGTTAAGACCTTCAGCAATCAGCACCTGTTTATCGGCACGGCCGTCTTGGTCTTTATCAATTAAGGCGTAAACATTACCCGCTTTACGCGAACCGGCATAGACCACACCATTTTCGGAAATGGCTAGTTGCCGCGCGTTATCAACATTTAGCGCGTACGGCTCGATGGTGAAGCCTGCGGGAACCGACAGTCTGTCGGTGATATCTGTTGCCATCGCACTGCTGGCGAAGGTTAACCCAAGTAATGCACTAACAAGTTTGTTATTCATAAATCACCTTATTTCGACCGCTGTTTTTTGCTTGATAGAGTAATTTGTCCACGGCGCTAAGCAGCGCTTTGGCAGAGTCATAATCATTACTGCGCTGCAGTACCCCAAAACTCGCCGTTACTCGTAACTCATGATTATTGCTTTTTACTGTATCCGAGCACAAACTATTGCGCAAACGCTCTGCGATCTCAACGGCTTGCTCAAGGTCGGTGTCTGGTAGCACCACCAAAAACTCTTCCCCCCCAGTGCGCCCAAGCATATCGCTCTGGCGTACCATGTAGCTAAAACGTTTGGTCACACAGATTAATACATCGTCGCCGACACTATGCCCATACTCATCGTTAATACGTTTAAAATGATCAATATCGCAGGCGATCACAGCAAAAGGCTGATTGTCTTGCCACAAGCTATCGACTTTATCCATGACATGGCGACGGTTTGCCACCGCCGTAAGGCTATCGGTGACCGCAAGCGCGCGAAAGCGCTGTCGCAAACGATATTGTCGCCAAGAAAAAGCAAGCACGGTGATAAGCACTAAACTACCGAGAAAAATGATTCCTTGCTGTAGTCGGTGCTGTCGCTCGGAAGCCTCGAGTTCTAGCTCTTGCAGTGACTGCTGCTGCGCCAAAATACGGTTATTAAGTTCTATTTGCTCGGTATCAAACTGCACTTTATGGCGCGCTTTGGCCACGGCTCCAACACTGTCGTAATGTTGCTCACTGGCCTGAATATACTGCTCTAACAAGTCCACTGCTCTTGGGTAATCTTGCTGGCGCTTGGCCAATTGCGCTTTTAATTCCAGCAACTCCAAATTGCGATGAATACTGCCTTGCTCTGCTTGTGATTGCCGCCGTTGTTCAATGTTGCGCAATATATGCTGAGCCTCTTCAAGGCGGTTTTGTTGCAAGCGAATACGCGCTTGCAAAAATTGATGGGCACGCTCATTAGCTGCATCTTCAACCACCCAAACCCAGTGCTCACTTTTATCTAATGCTTGGTCTGCTTGTTCGGTTTTCCCCATCTGCGCATAAGCAAGCGCCAACCCAAAGTAGGTAAAGTATTTACCTTGTGGGTCGTCGCGTTTAGCCCCAAGTGGCAACATTGCTTGAAAGTATTCCAACGCTGTTTGGGGGTCATTGAGTTCGATGTAAATAGAACCAATATTAAACAGCGACACCATTTGATCGAAGTACAAACCATGCTCGCTAAAATAATTAAGCGCTTTAGTTTGCATAGCCAATGCTTGGTCGTAATCGAACAGGTATTCGTGGGTTTTCGCCATACTTGATTCAAGATACGCGATTTGCAGCTCTGAGCCGTGTTCAAGTAACAACCGATAAGCCCGAGAGAAATAGCCTAATGCTTTTATCTCTTGGTCGTTGTAAACGTAAAAAGTGCCGATGGCGCTGTACACTTCAGCTTGTAGAAGAGGGGCGAGGTCTTGGACTTGCTGCTCGGCTTGGCTGTAGAGTTCAGTCGCTGCGTCTAGCTTGCCTTGGCGGTCAAATAGTTGCGCACGGGCAAGCAACAGGAGTACTTGTTGTGATGGCCTAAGTTCATCTGCTGTGGCGGTGAGCTTATCGGTTAAACGCTGTGCGTCACTATCGCGCCCTACAAGTAAGTAGTTGCTGACCAGCTCAAGTTCAAACGCTGCGCGTTGCAATGCACTGAGCCCGCTATGGTTATCAAGTAGTTGTTCAGTAAAGTTAACAGCTTCTACAGGGTCTTGAACGCTGTATTCATCCAATTGCTTGAGCTGCTGATTCAGCCACGCGTCGGAATACTGCTCTGGCTCGCTTGCCAGCGCCGAGCCGACAAACACAAGCAATAGTATATGCTGGCAAAGCAGTAATACGCGTTTCATAGCTATCCTTAATTTAATATGGCCTCGTTTAAATAGACCACACCGCAAGTAAAGGGAAGGTGAACGGCTAACACCAGGCTGTAATGTTAGCCGTGATATTGATTCTAGTTACACCTCTACTTGCGCTTTATCGCCGTGATTCTCAAGCCATTGGCGGCGATCGCCAGAGCGTTTTTTCGCCAGCAGCATATCCATCACCTCGACGGTGTGTTCCATCTCTTCAAGGGTAAGCTGCACCAAACGGCGAGTATTCGGATCCATGGTTGTTTCACGCAGTTGCAACGGGTTCATTTCCCCCAAGCCTTTAAAGCGTTGCACATTGACCTTGCCGCGTTTCTTTTCTGCTTCGATGCGATCCAAAATACCGGTTTTTTCGCCCTCATCTAGGGCATAGAAAACCTCTTTACCCACATCAATGCGATACAAAGGCGGCATGGCAACATAAACATGACCCTGGCGCACCAAGGTGGGGAAGTGTTTAACAAACAAAGCACATAACAAGGTGGCAATATGCAGTCCATCGGAGTCAGCATCGGCAAGAATACAAATTTTGCCGTAGCGTAAGCCACTTAAATCGTCGCTGTCGGGGTCTATACCTAATGCAACGGAGATATCATGCACTTCTTGCGATGCTAAAATTTGTCCGGATTCCACTTCCCAAGTATTCAGAATTTTACCTCGCAGCGGCATAATCGCCTGGAAGTCTCTATCCCGGGCTTGTTTGGCTGAGCCGCCTGCTGAGTCCCCTTCCACTAAAAATAATTCCGTGCGCTCACTTTCGTTACTGCTGCAATCGGTTAACTTACCGGGCAAAGCGGGGCCTTGCGTAACCTTTTTACGCACCACTTTTTTGGCGGCGCGCATACGTTTTTGAGCGTTACTAATACATAGCTCAGCAAGGAGCTCGGCAATATCGGTGTGCTCATTTAGCCACAGGCTAAAAGAATCTTTAACCACCCCAGAGACAAACGCTGAGCACGAACGTGACGACAGCTTTTCTTTGGTTTGTCCGGCGAATTGTGGGTCTTGCATTTTTACCGATAATACATAGGAGCACTTTTCCCAGATATCTTCTGGCGTCAGCCGTACACCACGGGGCAACAAGTTGCGGAATTCACAGAACTCTCGCATTGCCTCGAGCAAGCCTTGGCGCAAGCCATTAACATGGGTGCCGCCTTGTGCGGTGGGAATGAGGTTAACGTAGCTTTCGGTGATCGACTCACCGCCCTCTGGCAGCCACAACAAGGCCCAATCCACCCCTTCCGTGGCACCACTAAACTCACCAGTAAATGGCTGTTTAGGCAGTGCTTCAAAGTCTTTGGTTGCGTCTTTAATGTAATCTTGCAGGCCCGCCTCGTAGTACCACTCCTGGGTTTCTTTGTTTTGCTTGTTGATAAAGCGGATACGCAAGCCAGGACACAGTACCGCCTTCGCTTTGAGAATGTGGTTGAGTTTAGAAAGCGAAAAATTCGCGGAGTCGAAATACTTTGGATCGGGCCAAAAGCGAACGGACGTACCGGTGTTACGCTTGCCCACAGTCCCGGTGACTTCTAAGTCTTTCACCTTATCGCCATCGGCGAAGGCAATCTCATACACTTGCCCGTCGCGACGCACAGTCACTTCAACACGTGTTGACAGCGCATTGACCACTGAAATACCCACGCCGTGCAAACCACCAGAGAACTGGTAACTTTTGTTAGAGAACTTACCACCGGCGTGAAGCTTAGTTAAAATCAGTTCAACCCCTGGGATCCCCTCTTCAGGGTGAATATCCACCGGCATACCACGACCATCGTCAATGACCTCTAACGAGTTGTCCTCATGTAAAATGACATCTACCTTACTGGCATGTCCGGCCAGCGCCTCATCCACACTGTTATCGATCACTTCTTGACTGAGGTGGTTAGGGCGCGTGGTGTCGGTGTACATCCCCGGGCGGCGTTGCACCGGCTCGAGACCATTTAATACTTCAATTGCTTCGGCGTTGTAATTCTGCTGGCTCATATTTTTATTCGTTAACGGCCTTAGTGGTTAGAGAGATATTCAGAAATTGCATTATATGGGCAAAGTAGCGCTCAAACCCAATAAAACTGTGGTTGCCACCCGCTTCTACTTGTTGTTTACAACCTTGATAGTAAGCGACAGCCTGCTCATAGGGTAGCACTTCGTCACCTTCTTGTTGTAACAAAAACAGCAGCTCGGGGGAAGTTAATTGCTGTAAATAAAGCCCCTGCAAGGCCTGCATGTGAGTGTGATTCAGCTCATAGCTATAATTTTGATAGGGGTTGTACTGCACCCCGCGATACTCATCGAGCAGCTCGAAAGGGCGTACGGCAGGGTTTATCACCACGCTTGGTAAATGATAACGCTGCGATAAATACGTAGCATAAAAGCCACCAAGCGAACTGCCGATTAAGGCGGTGTCTTCATCCACCAACGCGCTCAAGTGAGCGATCGTCTGCTCTGGGTCGTGGCTGAGGCGTGGCACAATATACTGCCCCTGCCAAGTACGTAAGTGCTCACCAAGCTGCACTGCTTTGTGGGAGCGTTCGGAGCTATTGAAGCCATGAATATAAATTAATTTGCGAGCCATTTGACCTCTGTGATGGGCGCTTTATTGGCCACAAGACGCACGCGACGATACCCTGGGCCGAGATTTTCTTGCTGCCAACTCGCTGCATTTTTTACAAATTGTACCGAGGTTGCGGGGGTGCCGAACACCTCAACACCTTGGTAATCATGGTGGTAATCATGATGTGTATGGCCATGTAGCACAGTTGCGCTGCGACTACGCGTCTCGATGCATTGCAATAACGCATCACCATTTTCAAGAATATGCTTATCTAAATAACCGTGAATCGGTAGGGGGTGGTGATGGGTAATAAACACCTGCTGAGGAGCGGCTGTATCAATGGCATCACCAAGCTCAGCCAAATGATGCTCTGCCACCCACCCTGCTGGTGTATCCCCCTTACTATTAACGAGCAAAACCTGGCCGCAAGCATGTTCAATGCGCTTTTCAGGACGAATTTGCCCCTCTGTCATCGCAGTGAGTTGGCTCAGCTCATCATGGTTTCCCGGTACCCAAAATACCGGGCACTGCAACGCGCTATTGGCCACCAGCTCAGCAAACAGTTGATAAGATTCAGGGCTGTGATCTTGGGTAAGATCGCCACCGAAGACCACAAAATCAAATGCCTCAGCGGCCATGGCCGCGAGCGTTTGTTGCAAATGCTGCGCTGTACGCACACCAAAGTACTGCTCTTGCGGCTGCGCAAATAAATGCGCATCGGTAAAATGCGCGAAGTTTAGCTCAGTGCTGGCAGGGCAAAAATAAGGGGGGTCAAACCAAGCCACTGTTACAATCCCAATCTAAAACCGCTTCACCATGTGACATACAAAAACTCAACCAGTCATGCAAAAACGCATTAACTTGGTATTTTTCGTCTTTATGATGCATTTTTGGGTTCGGGTAACCATAAGATGGCTTAATGCGCGTGTGGTAGTTTGGATGCACTACCTCTGCGACCTTGGCGTCGTGATAAATACGGACATTCATTGGCGGTGTGAATAGGCCCTCCACTGCTCCTTGCACTTGAGTGATACAAATATCAGTGGTGTATTTGGCAGCCTGCTCAATCACAACCTCATATTGCTCGTTGGCGATAGTGAGTAACTGCGATGCGCCCGTTGTGCCAGCGCTGGGCAAAATGCGCATCACGTTGGCATAGTTGCGCTCACACAAAGTGAGGTATTTAGGCAGGGATTGAATGTATCCTGCTTTTCTTTGTACTGTCACTCAGCGCCCCATTGCTGTAGAATTCGCTGCTCATTGAGTGCTAACCATTGTAGACTAATCACTGTTGCGGCGTTATCAATTTCCCCGTTGTTTAGGCGCGCCATTGCCTCATCAACAGCCATTACATGTACTTTAATATCTTCACCTTCATCATCCAGTCCATGTACCGTACCGCCGATTCCTGATAAATCAGTTTGTGCTAAGTACAAGTACAACCGCTCTGTTGTCCCGCCGGGGCTTGAAAGGTATGACAGCATGAAGTCCAATTGCTGCAATTCCAAACCCGCTTCTTCTTGCGCTTCTTTACGCACTACCGCCGGGTAATCTTGACTGCCATCAGCCATGCCAGCAATACATTCTAATAGCCAAGGGTTGTCTTTGGTTGCCAAGGCGCCTATGCGAATTTGCTCGACAAGTAACACCGAACGCGTTGCTGGATCATAAGGCAACACGGCCACAGCATGACCGCGTTCAAATATTTCACGCTCAATGATTGCACTGGTGCCACCGGCAAATAATGCATGTTTGAAACGGTACTTATCGATTTTGAAAAAACCTTTAAACACTTCTTCGGTGCTCTCAATGGTCACGTCACCTTTATCGAACTGATTGATTTTATTCATTTTATACTCGCCACCCCACTTGGCCAAAAAGTTTATAAGTCAACGGTCGCGTTTACCCTTCCGCGAAAATTATATTCTGTTACACTTAAGCGCAGTCAATTTACGTTTTTGCTTTTCGCAAATCGCGAGAAACACGATAACATGCTCCTAATTCGCTGAATATTCTAAGGACTGTACTGATAATGAAAAAGACACTACTGACCACGCTGATTGCATTGAGCTGCAGCTTTAGCACTTACAGTCATGCTGAAGACCTAATGCAGGTGTACGAAATTGCACTTGAGAACGATCCCGTTGTTTTAAAAGCTAAAGCTAACGCCGAAGCACAAGAGCATAACACAGACCGTGCACTGAGCGCGTTGTTGCCTCAGCTTGGTTTCAGCATGGGCTATACTAAATCAGAAAGTGATAGCTACGAGTTTGATGACGACTTGCTACAACTGGTCAAGGTTGACAGCGAGCGCGATACCTTTTCTCGTGAGATTGGCTTAAGCCAAGCCATATTCGACCTCAACGCATGGCGCTCATTGGATATTGCCGAGAAGCAAGCTCTGCAACAAAAGACCGTATACGACCAAGCGCAACAAGCGCTGATTGTGCGTGTCGCACAGGGCTATTTTGAAGTATTAGCGGCCATTGATACCTTAGAATTTGTGCAAGCAGAAAAACGCGCTATCGAACGCCAGCTCGAGCAAACCAAGCAACGTTTCGCGGTAGGCCTAACAGCCATTACCGATGTACACGAAGCGCAAGCGCAATTCGATAACTCAGTCGCTCGCGAAATCGTCGCCAAAAACGATGTTGAAACAGCGCGCGAAAAACTCCGTGAAATTACCGGTAAGTACCACGCCAAACTTGACCAGCTTGATACTGAAACTTTCTCAACGGTGAAGCCGAATAAAGCCACTGAGGATTTTGTTACTCTGGCCAAAGCGAACAACTTAGAGCTGCAAGTTGCTAAAGCATCGGTTGATATTGCCAAACAACAAATCGATTTGGCGCAAACAGGTCACTATCCGAAGCTGACCCTCAATGCAGCCTACGGCGATTCATTAGTTGATAGTGAGCGTACTATCATGGGCCAAACCGTTGTTAATGACCATGTTCCGCGTGGCGACACAGCGTCAGTGGGCTTAAACTTCGAACTTCCGCTTTATTCGGGTGGAGCAACAGTGGCTTCAACCGACCAGGCACGTGCCCTTTATGTTGTTGCCAGTGAAGACTTAGAAGCGACCCTGCGCGGGGTAACGCGAACCACGATTACCTCGTATAACCAAGTGGTGTCTGATATCGCTACCTACAGAGCATTAGAACAAGCCGTGGTTTCCGCAGAAAGTGCCTTACAGGCCACGGAAGCTGGTTTTGAAGTGGGTACGCGGACCATTGTTGATGTGTTGATTAGCACCCAGAACCTTTACAATGCCAAACGTAACTTAGCCGATGTGCGTTACCGCTATGTGGTATCGACTCTGGCACTGAAACAAGCTGCGGGCACGCTTACCGCTGAGGACCTACAGGCAATAAACCAAGGCCTGAAGCCACAAAGCTAACGCGTCAAGATAAAGCCAGTGCCCAGCACTGGCTTTGTTATATGAATAACGTATACTGTCCGCCATCTACAACGGTGAATAACAACTACAGTGGTCAACAAAGCAACTTTCCAACTTGCCTTCTTAACCCCCAAGTATTGGCCAAGCTGGCTCTCCATTTTTTTACTTTACACCCTTAGCTGGCTACCACAATCCTGGCAATTAGCCTTAGGGCGTGCATTAGGTCGTTTAGTGCATCGGTTTGTAAAAAAACGCCGAAAAATTGCTGAAGTCAATATTGCCTTATGCTACCCAGAGTTAACAGAAGCCGAGCGCGCCGAGTTGGTGCTCAAGAATATGGAAAACACCGGCATGGCCATTTTTGAAAGTGCCATGGCATGGTGGTGGCCTGCATGGCGAGTAAAACGAGTGATGGGGTCCATCACCGGATTAGAGCATGTCGATCAAGCCAATAAAGACGGTAAAGGTGTGCTGTTATTGGTGCCTCATATTCTGCATTTAGAAATGGCCTCTCGCGTAATGGGATTAGAGCGCCAAGGCGTGGCTTTTTATCGCCCCCATAACAATGCCTTAATGGATTACTTTACCGCCAAGGGACGTTTGCGTTCGAACGAGTATTTAGTTGGAAAGCGTGATGTTAAGTCTTTACTTAAAGCGCTAAAAGATAAAAAGTTTTGCTACTACCTGCCGGACCAAGATTATGGCCGCAATCGCAGTGTCTTTGCGCCTTTTTTTGCCGTCAAAGAAGCAGCAACCACCACAGGTACACTATTATTTGCAAATAGTCGCCATTGCCGAACACTGAGCATCATGACTCGCCGAGACGCACAGGGAAAATACCACCTCGCGGTGCAACCTCCGCTAGAGAACTTCCCCAGTGGCGATGATGTGCATGATGTCACGCAAGTAAACCAGCGTATGGAGCAAGCCATTAATAATGCACCTGAGCAATATATGTGGCTACACCGGCGCTTTAAAACGCGCCCTGACGAGCATGCACCGTCTTATTATCGCTAGTCAATAACAACAATGACCAACTATGCTTAACAATAACAACATCATCAGGAGTAGCTATGTGGTTTTGGATTAAACATTTATCACTGGCTTTTATTCTTATTTTAGCCGCCGCCTATTTTTTACTCGGCGATGGCCCTGTATTTCAAGTAAGAGAAGACAGCAACCCAGCCGCCAAAGGGTTGTCACAATTTTACGCTAACATCAAAAACACCGTGCGCAATGCCACTGAACGTGAAAAGTATGTTATCGAACTGGGCGAGCCTAAAGACGACATCACGCGCATGCTGGAGCAACGTGTCGGTGTGGTGCAACCCACCGATATTCGCTGGCAAGGGCAAGTTAAAAGTCGTCGCTTTGCCGCTGGGGCTACACTGCGCAAGGTGATGTCCGACTTCGCCAAGGAAGAGGGTATCGCCTTTTACTGGTACTTAAATAAAGACTACGTAGTGAAGCATCCTTTTCGCGTGGACGACACTTTTGTATCAACGCTTTACCAAGTAGGCAAAGCGATTGACAGTGATTTTGAATACGAGGTACAGACCTTCTATTGTCACCGCGAGCGCGCGGCCGTGATCACTGAGCGCCCCTCACCTTATATTCGCGAAAACTGTAAAAAGATGTCTCGCGCTTAATGCTCCTCATTTGGGAGCAGCAAAAAGTTGCTCCCAAATTTGGCTGACCGAGGCAATTTCATCTTGCAGCTCTATTTTGGCAACCATTTTCTCTTGATTGCGTAAGCTCAGTACATGATATAAGCCCCGATAGTGGCAATAAGCGTGTATAAGCTGCTGTGTCTGACCTTCGCTGATACAGCCGCAGTGCGCCGCCGCTTCCAAAATACGGATATTATCTGAATACTCGAGTAATGCGGGATGGTGGTGCGCATGGGCCAAAACCAAAAATTGAGTGATGAATTCAATATCGGTCATCCCACCAACACCCTGCTTCAAATCAAGCATAAATTCGTTTTCCCGGTTTAAATGCCGCCGCATTTTTTCCCGCATGGCGGTCACGTCATCGCGAAGCGATGCTATCTGCCGCGCTTGCGCTAATATCTCTATACGGATTTCACTAAATCGTTGGCGTAGCGCGCTGATTCCATACACCATGCGGGCACGCACCAAAGCCTGATGCTCCCAAGTCCAAGCTTGAGTTTGCTGGTAGTGAAGAAAGCTCTCGATATTGATGGCTAACAAGCCTGATGACCCTTCAGGGCGTAAGCGGGTATCGAGTTCATATAAAATGCCGGAGCTGGTGCGCGTGTTAAACAGGTGCATCAAGCGCTGCGCTAGTTTTAAATAAAACTGCCGTGCGGAAATCGACTTATCACCGTCGGTGCTGCTGTCGCCATCGTGGTTGTGAACAAAAACTAAATCGAGGTCAGAGTCATAACCTAACTCCAATCCGCCCGCCTTTCCGTAGGCTATTACGGCAAAGCCTTTATGTTGCTCATCGGTGCCGGGGACTTTGCCAAAGCGCGCCACCATTTGCTGCCAGGCAAGGTTAACGGCTTGCTCTATAATCGCCTCCGCTAACGCGCTGAGGTGGTCGCTGACCTTCATTACTGGCAACGCACCGGTCGCATCCGCCGCAGCGATACGTAATTGCTGGGTTTGCTTAAACTGCCTGAGCGCCTCCATCTGCATTTCTAAGTCATGCTCATCAATGCGTAAAAAATATTGGCGGATCTCGTTACTATAGGTATCCAAAGGGAAAGGATTGTAAAGCTCCGCAGGGTCAATAAGCTCATCCAACAGAATCGGATAATGAGCAATATGTTCGCCAATCCAACGACTGTGCGCACACAAGCGTACTAATTGCTGGAGAGCCCCTGGGTTTTCAAGTAGTAACTCTAAATAGGCGGTGCGCGACATAATTTTATCGAGCACATTGGTGACCAAGGCCACGACTTCACCACATGCATGAGCATGCTGCAGCTGTTGCAACACATGGGGCATTAATTTATCCAGTGTGTCTCTGCCACGTTTACCTATAGGCTGTTTGCTTACGCGCTCATGAAAGTGATTCAGGGGTCCCTGCCAGCTCATACGCTGCTGGGCATTGGCAATCACATCACTGAGGGCCTCGGTATCGTTATGCTCCCACGCCAGGGTATAGCTGTCATCCAAGTCATCACCCTGCTCTGGCTCAAAGCCAATGACTTGTTCAAACTCATCGCGTATGCGCCCCATCGCCGCCTCAATAACTGCACGACTGTGTTCTTCGTGAGCTTGATTGAGCAATGTATTTAATCGCAGCCAATCACGTTGTGACTGCGGTAATTGCTGGGTCTGCTCATCATTAAAGGCTTGCAGATATTGTTCTACCTGGCGCAGCAACGCATAGTCTTGCCATAGTTGCTGCTGTTGCTCGTCAGTAAAAACCCCGAGCTCTGTCAGTGCTGCCAACGCTTTAGCTAAGCTTTGAGTTTGTAGTTGCGGCTCTCGACCTCCTCGGATCAGCTGCAGTGCCTGAACAATAAATTCTACTTCTCGAATACCACCAGCGCCCAACTTGATATTGTCTTGTAAGCCTTTACGGCGCACCTCTTGGGCAATCAGTGATTTCATCTTGCGCAATGACTCAATCACTGAGAAATCAATATATCGGCGATAAACGAACGGCCTTAGCATCTCGTTAAACTCGTGCACATAGTTACATGGCGCGTGAATGAGTCGGCCTTTGAGCATAGCGTAGCGCTCCCACTCTCGGCCTTGCTCTTGATAGTACGCCTCCATAGCCGAAAAGCTCATGACTAAAGGACCACTGTCACCAAAGGGACGCAGACGCATATCGACGCGGAAAACTCGGCCATCTACGGTATGTTGGTCTAAGGCAGCAATCACTTTTTGCGCCACCTTAGTGTAAAACACCTGTGCTTCAATACTGCGCCGCCCACCTTGGGTGGGGGTGTTAAGGGGGTAAGTGAAGATAAGGTCGATATCGGACGAGTAATTAAGCTCCTTTCCGCCCAGCTTGCCCATACCTAAAATCATCATGGCGATCGGGTGGCCGTGTTCGTCCACAGGCGCGCCATTAACTTTGGCTACCTGAGCGAAGGCCCATCGATTGGCTGCGTCTATCAGCGTATCACTTAAAGCAGACACATAAGCCATGGAGTCAGCGATGTCGTTGCCGCATACCAAATCGAGATAAGCAACCTTTAGCCAATACTGCTGGCGGTAACGACGCAACATGGTCAATGCCTGAGTTTCTGACACATCGCCTAACTGCTGCGGCAAAGGATCCGGCACCGCACGACACTGCTGTTGCTCGGGGTCAACAAGCCACGCTCCCCACTGTTTATGTGTACTGAGTACATCGTAGGCAAAGTCGCTAAGCGCTAGCAGTTGCAACAAATCGTTATCTATTTCCGTGTCGCCATATATCTGTTCATAGCGATCTTTACCAAGTTGCTGTAATTGCGAATTAAAACCAGAAGGTGCAGTCATAGATACCGCTCTCTTTTAAGTTAGGGCCAACCGTACTAGAATGAAAACAAAGTTCCTTTTCGGCTGCCAGTATGACGTATTTTTCTTTGTCAAACGAGTCCTTATATACCTTTGCTATTAGCTTCGTAGCTATTGCTGCGGTGCTGTTTGCACTGCGTATTTACACCCAAGTCAGAGCGCGGCAGGCCTTAAAAGAAGAGCTCGCCCAGCGTGATAACTTTGCGCTGGGAATTAGCTATGCCAGTTACCTGCTCTCGTTAGTGCTGATTATCGGCTACCTAGTGGATGACTTTTCACTGACGGTGATGCGCGAAGAGCCGTGGAAAGTGCCGCTTTTGCTAATACTGATGCTACTTTTTACAAAAGTTGGTCAAGCTATTCATCGAAAATGGATTCTCAGTCGTTTTAATGAAGAGAAGGCTATTTTAAAGCAGAACGTGTGCGCTGCCTTAGTCGACTCGGGAATGTTATTAGGAAATAGCATTGTGGTTATAGGTTTGGTCAGTTGGTCTCAAACTAACAGCATGTATTCTTTGCTTGTGGTGTTTGTAAACTTCTTATTTTTGCAGGGCTTATTTGCCCTCGATAGCAAAGTGCGCGAAGCTCGCTTTGCTAAGGTAAACCAAGGCGCATCGCTGCAAAGTAACTTTAACTTGGAAAATACCTCAATCGGTATTCGTTACGCAGGCAAATCTGTAGGTATGGCTCTGGCCCTTTACGCAGGTCTAGCCAGCGCCAATTACTACAGCGGCAAGATGGTAGAAAATGTCTTTACATTGGCTGTGCACTGCGGTCTGATGTGGTTATTGGTCAATGCCATGGCTCGCGCCGTGTTGTTGATCGTACTTTATCGTGTCGACACCGGGGTCGAGGTTGATCACCAAGACAATGTTGGCATTGCTGCAGTGGTGTTTTCTGTATACTGTGCCATGGGCTATTTGCTGATTCAGTTTTTCGCCTAGTGGCAACGGAGAGAATGAATGGATAAGGATCTTAGCAACTATTTACTCATCGACAGCGATCCGCTGTTGAGCCGAGCCTTTTGCGCCAATCCCGATGCGCACGCAGTGATAGTTGCTGGAGCGAACACCCGTCATATGGTTAAGCTTATGTTTGACCAGCAGGTAAAGGATTATTGTTATTGTGACTTTGATAACGAAATCAGTGTAGCTGAATTATCAAGTTACGCCTCGCGACACCATAGCGTTGCTGGCGTGCTGGTGTTTGCCTGCGCCTATGAAAGTGCTAGCAATTCCTTTAAATGGGTCATTGATTCGTTACATGAAAACCGGTTATTAATTAATAAACAAGGCGCTGACTACCACCTTACACCGCTGACTACGCCCTATCACCAAAATCACCTCAGCTGTAATCAGGATCCTGATATACTTGCGCATTTAGGCGACTAGTTTAGACTGTCGCAAAATCCTGATGATGGACAGCGTAATGAGAATTCCGCATATTTTCGAGCCGACCATAGGCGCTTTAGGTACAGACTTTAATTTAAGTGACGATGCAGCTGGGCACGTAGGCCGTGTGTTGCGCATGCAAGTTGGCGATCAACTGCGGCTGTTTAACGGCCACGGCGGTGAATATCACTGTGAAATCGTTGATAGCAGCAAAAAATACGTGACTGTTCGCTGTATAGAGTTTATCGATAGTGAATGTGAATCTCCCCTTGCTATCCATCTTGGGCAAGTGATCTCCCGTGGCGATAAGATGGACTTTACCATTCAAAAGTCGGTGGAACTCGGGGTGAGCGAAATTACCCCGCTTTTTAGTGAGCGCTGTGGGGTTAAGCTCAATGGCGAACGCTTAGCAAAGAAGCATCAACAGTGGCAGAAAATCGCTATCGCCGCAGCCGAGCAATGTGGTCGTAATCGTATTACCACCATTCACCCGCCAATCGCTCTGGAGCAATGGCTAACCCAGCCGAGCGACGCCACTAAGCTTACGTTACATCCTCGCGCGCAGCACAGCATTAAAACTATGCCGGCGCCAAGTGCGGGTGTGCGCTTTTTAGTTGGCCCTGAAGGCGGCTTTACCGATGCAGAGATCCACAGCAGTCATGAGCATGGCTTTATGGATATTCGCATAGGTCCACGCGTCTTGCGCACAGAAACGGCGGCTTTAACGGTCTTAAGTGCGTTACAGATGCAGTTTGGTGATTTAGCGAATTGAATTTACTGCGCGCCAACCCCATAAAATAATAAGATTGATTAAACGAGTAGAGCAATGGCAATTAAACTGGGCATTATCAGCGACCCAATTTCTGGGTTTAATATTAAAAAAGACACCGGCTTTGCAATGATGCTGGAAGCCGAAAAGCGCGGCTATGAATTGTATTATATGGAAATGGACGATCTGTTTCTGCGCCAAGGTGAAGCTTTTGCTCACGCCGCTCGCGCCAATGTGTTTGATAATGCCGAGAAGTGGTATGACTTAGCGCCGCAACAGGACATTGCCTTGGGCGATCTCGATATTATTTTAATGCGCAAAGACCCACCTTTTGATACCGAATACATTTACGCCACCTATATCTTAGAGCGCGCAGAACTGGCCGGCGCCTTAGTCGTTAATAAACCGCAAAGCCTGCGTGATGCCAACGAAAAGCTTTATACCGCATGGTTTAGCGAATTTACCCCAGACACCTTAGTGACCCGCTCGGCGAAGCAAATCCGCGCCTTTTTGGCTGAACATGGTGACATCATTATGAAGCCACTCGATGGCATGGGCGGCGCCTCTATATTTCGAGTCAAAGAAGACGACGCCAATATCGGTGTGATCATCGAGACCCTGACTGAGCATGGCAAGCGTTATGCTATGATCCAAAACTATATTCCCGCCATTAAAGACGGCGACAAACGAGTACTAGTCGTTGATGGCGAAGTGGTTCCCTACTGCCTAGCGCGTATTCCTCAAAAAGGCGAAACGCGAGGCAATCTTGCCGCTGGTGGTCGCGGTGAGGTGCGCCCTCTGACCGATGATGAGCGCCGTATCGCTGAGACACTGGCGCCAACGCTAAAGGCCAAGGGACTATTATTTGTGGGTCTGGATATTATTGGTGACAAACTCACTGAAGTGAACGTTACCGCGCCAACATGCGTTAAAGAAATAGAGGCTGAGAGCAACTTTTCTGTCACCGCATTGTTTTTTGACGCGCTTGAGCGCAATTTAACAACTTCTTAATCGTGGAGATGTCTATGCAGTCATTAACCAACCACTTTTTGGTCGCCATGCCCTCGTTACAAGAGCCATTTTTCAAACACGCAGTGGCCTATATTTGCGAGCATAACGACGAAGGCGCCATGGGTTTGGTGATTAACCAACCTATTGATGTCACGGTGGGTGAGTTATTAGACAAAATAGACATCGACAACGATAAAAACCAACAAGCCGCTGGGCGCCAGGTGTTTGCTGGCGGACCGGTGAAAACTGACCGAGGCTTTGTGCTGCACACACCTAAGCCGGGCTACGCGTCATCGCAAAGTTTAAGCTCCGAGATAATGATCACCACCTCCAAAGACGTCCTTGCGAGTCTCACCACCGAGGATGCGCCGGAGCAATTTATCATCACCTTAGGTTATGCCGGTTGGTCTGAGGGTCAGTTAGAGCAAGAGCTGTTGGAAAACTCGTGGCTAATTATGGAAGCCGACCCCGAGGTTATTTTCAATACCCCCATCAACGAGCGCTGGCATAAAGCCTTAGAACTTATGGGTATTGATGCTAATAAGCTTAGTTTGGAGGCGGGTCACGCATGAGTGAGTCCTCAAGCTCTAAAATGGGCCAGCGCAGTGTAATGGGCTTTGATTTTGGTACCAAGAGTATTGGCGCCGCCATCGGCCAAGAGTTAACAGGTACTGCTAATGGCCTGCGCGCTATTAAGGCTCGAGATGGTATTCCTAATTGGGATGATGTTCGCACGCTGGTCGATGAATGGCAGCCAGACTTGTTAGTGGTAGGTTTACCACTGAATATGGATGGCAGCGAGCAAGAGCTCACGCGCCGGGCACGTAAGTTTGCCAATCGCCTACACAATCAAACGGGGTTGCCAGTACAAACCCAAGATGAACGACTAACCACGGCCGCCGCCAAGGAGCAGCTATTCGCCGAGGGCGGCTACCGAAACCTAAGTAAAGGCAATATTGATAATGCCTCTGCGGTGCTTATTCTGGAGAGCTTTTTTGCCGTTCAAGGGGGCTATTAAGCACTGCCATCTGCGCTAAATCAGGTATAAACCCCGCTTGCTCGTAAGCTGCTCGAATTCGGCCCTGCTCGCGCAGTTTGGCCAGCCCTTTTTGGAGTGCTTTAAAGGCCTGCTGACCTTGGGGGTGATTACGAGACACTACGAAGTGGCGACTGTCTTTTATTTGCACAACAAAGTGCGGATGCGCCTTCAGTGATATATTATCCAGTTGGTAATGGTTATTATACTGAGGCATCAGTGGCATCAACATAAAGTCGACCCACTGCATCGACACCATGCGCGCTTGCGATAACCATTCATCTTCTTTAATGATGCGTTTTAACGGCAGTGCCTGCAAGGTCCGCCAATCACTGCGCCAGCGCGGCGTGGATACAGCGGTGAGTGCGGTCATATCGGCCAGCGATGTTATACTCTGCACCCGCGTGTTATCTGGGTGACTATAAATACCCGCATAATACTCACCTTGACGGATCACTGCATCGCTGACAAAAACCGCCTCGCTGAGTATCAGCGCATCAGCACGCCAGTAGGTATCAAAACTAATTAATAATTTACCTTGTTCCAGCAACCGCGTATTACGAAAATTAATCTTGCCGACACGGTAGTTAAAAGTGTACTCGAAGCCGCCTAGGCGCAGCGCTTGCTGCGCCACTATCATATCGACCACATCCCGACGCACACGCTTACCGCTAAAGTCGCTAACGGCTAAGGGCGAGCGCCCAGCCAGAAAGGCCATATAATCGGTATAAACATCATCACGCAAATAGATGTCAATGCTTTGCTCTCTGCCCTGAGCAGGCAGTAGCACGGTGAGTATCAGCGCGTAAAAAAACGCCCTGATACTTTTTACGCTTGAGCGTTTAGCTATCGCTATCGTCGCCAAGGCCGTCCACCGTTACCCCTTGTAGGAAGCCTGCACCTTGTTGTTCGTTGTTACGAAGCTTAATCATCAAACGAAGATCGTTCGGTGAGTCAGCGTGGTGTAGCGCATCGGCGTAGTTGATAAGGTTTTGCTTGTACAGATCAAACAGCGCTTGGTCGAAGGTTTGCATGCCCATTTCTTTGGACTTAGCCATCACCTCTTTGATGGAGCCGATTTCGCCTTTTTTGATCAGTTCGGCAATCATCGGTGAGTTTAGTAACACCTCAATCGCTGCCACACGACCATTACCATCTGTGGTAGGGATCAGCTGCTGAGCAATAATGGCGCGCAAGTTAAGGGCTAAATCATATTTGAGCTTGTCGTGCTTTTCCTTGGGCACCAAGTGCATAATACGGTCAATGGCTTGGTTGGCATTGTTGGCGTGCAAGGTAGCAACACACAGGTGACCAGTCTCAGCGAAGCTTAACGCATATTCCATGGTTTCTTGCGAGCGGATCTCACCAATGAGAATTACATCCGGCGCCTGACGCAGCGAGCTCTTCAGTGCAGCCTCAAAACTCTCGGTATCAAGTCCAACCTCACGTTGGGTAATGATACTTTTGTTATGCTCGTGTACGAATTCAATTGGATCCTCAATGGTAAGGATATGGCCTTTTTGGTTGCGGTTACGATAACCCAGTAGCGCCGCCAATGAGGTCGACTTACCGGTGCCGGTACCACCGACGAACAGCACTAGACCACGTTTTTTCATGATCACATCGGTAAGCACTGAAGGCAGACCGAGTTCATTAACGTCGGGTATGGTGGTAACGATACGACGAATAACCATCCCCGCCTGATCACGTTGCCAAAATGCCGAAATACGGAAACGTCCCTCATCGGTGGCAATGGCAAAGTTACATTCTTTAGAGTTATGAAACTCATTGATTTGTTTATCGGACATTGCCGACTCTACCAAGGTCAATGCCTCATCATCACTGAGCACATAGTCATCAAGGGGGGTGAGCTCGCCATTCACTTTGGCACTGACCGGCAAATGCGTAGAAACAAATAAATCCGATGCCTGCAAGGCGATCATCTTCTGCAAATAATGCGCTAAAGGTTGTATCATGGTGTTAATCCTACTACTGACCCGACATGCCGAATTGGGTCTTATCATGGGCTTTCGCCTGCGCTGCCTGTGTGCTGATAAGGCCACGGTTTAGCAAGTTTTGTAAGCACTGGTCCATGGTCTGCATACCATGCGCAGCGCCAGTTTGAATCGACGAGTACATCTGCGCGATTTTATCTTCACGAATAAGGTTTCGTATCGCGGGGATACCTATCATAATCTCATGCGCCGCAATCCGCCCGCCCGACACTTTTTTCAACAGTGTTTGCGAGATAACCGCGCGCAGTGACTCTGAAAGCATCGAACGCACCATGTCTTTTTCTTCACCGGGGAAGACGTCGATGATACGGTCAATGGTTTTTGGTGCTGAGGTGGTGTGCAAGGTGCCAAACACTAAGTGACCTGTTTCTGCTGCGGTCATCGCTAGGCGAATGGTTTCTAAGTCCCGCAGCTCACCGACCAAGATAACGTCGGGGTCTTCACGCAACGCACTGCGCAAGGCATTGTTAAAGCTGTGCGTATCACGGTGAACTTCCCGCTGGTTAATCAAGCTTAGCTTGTTTTGGTGTACGAATTCTATCGGGTCCTCAATGGTGAGGATATGGTCGTGGCGTGATTTATTGATGTAATCAATCATCGCTGCCAAGGTGGTTGATTTACCCGAACCTGTTGGCCCAGTCACCAATACCAGACCACGCGGGTTTTCCGAGATAGTTTTAAATATCTCCGGCGCGCCCAAATCATCTAAGGTCAGCACCTCATTGGGGATGGTACGAAACACCGCTGCTGGGCCTCGGTTAGAATTAAAGGCGTTAACACGAAAACGCGCCAAGTCAGGAACCTCGAACGAGAAATCCACTTCTAGGTTTTCTTCGTATTCTTTGCGCTGTTTATCGTTCATAATGTCGTAGACAAGGCCGCTGACTTCCTTGGCTTCAAGCACGGGAATGTTAATACGGCGCACGTCGCCGTCGACACGAATCATCGGCGATACACCGGCTGAAAGGTGTAAATCCGAGGCCTTGTGTTGCACACTAAAGGCCAATAATTCAGTAATATCCATAACAGGACTCCACAACTAACTGATAACTTTATGGTTACAATAGCAGAACGACTCGATGCCGCCTACGCCCGAATCGCTACGGCGGCAAAAAAATGCAATCGCGATGAAAAAGACATCACTTTAATCGCCGTTTCTAAGAAAAAACCCTTAGAAGATATTTTAGCGGCTTTTGATCATGGTCACCGAGAATTTGCTGAATCCTATGTCCAAGAAGGTGTTGAGAAGGTGCAGGCACTTAACGACCATAAGACAATAGTATGGCATTTTATAGGCCCCATTCAGAGTAATAAAACCAAAGCGATTGCCGAGCACTTCCACTGGGTGCAAAGCGTTGATAGGGAAAAAATTGCTCGGCGTTTAAATGAGCAGCGCCCCACGAATATGAAACCGCTCAATATTCTCATTCAAGTGAATATTGATAACGACGACAATAAGTCTGGCTGTGCAGTAGCACAATTGCCGCAGTTGGCTGAGCTCGTTGACAATAGTCGACAGCTGCACCTGCGTGGATTAATGGCAATCCCAGCAAAAACCGATAGTTTCGATGCGCAACTGCAATCTTTCGAGAAATTAAAGGCTTGCTTTGATAAACTACAGACCCAATATCCACAGCTAGATACCTTGTCCATGGGCATGAGTGCTGATGTGGATGCGGCCATCGCCGCCGGTTCAACCATGGTCCGAGTGGGCACTGCTATATTTGGAGAGCGCAGCTAGGACGTTGAATCGTATATTCTAATAACACAACAAGTTGAGGTTTATATGTCACAAAAAACCATCGCGTTTATTGGTACTGGAAACATGAGCTACGCCATTATTGGCGGCATGGTGAAAAACGGTTTTGCGAAAGAGCGCATTATTGCTACCAACCGTAATCAGGAAAAACTCGCGAAGGTCGCCGCTGACTTTGGTGTACAAACCACCTCGGATAACGTTGAAGCGATTAAAAAGGCCGATGTCATCGTGTTGTCGGTTAAGCCGCAAATGATGGCGGATTTAGCGCAAAGTTTTATTGATGCTGGTGTTGATTTTAGCGGCAAAGTGTTTATTTCCGTGGCGGCGGGCATTACTGTTGCGCGCTTACAAGAAATGCTCGGCCAACCAGTGAAAATGGTGCGCTGCATGCCAAACACGCCTTCATTATTGGGCCGTGGTGTATCAGGCCTGTATGCCGAAGGTATCAATGAGCAAGAACGCGACTTTATTCAAAGTGTATTTGAATGCACCGGTATCGCTGTATGGGTTGATGAAGAGACGCAAATTAACAACATTATTGCTGTAACTGGCTCTTCACCTGCATACTTCTTCTTGTTTATGGAAGCCATTGAAGAAAAAGCTAAGGCACTAGGCTTTGATGAGCAACAAGCTCGAGCACTAGTACAACAAACAGCTTTGGGTGCAGCGGAGATGGCCTTGTCGCAGGACGATATTAGCATTTCGCAACTGCGCGCTAACGTCACCTCTAAAGGCGGTACCACCCACGCTGCCGTTGAGCACCTAAAAGACCAAGGCCTAGTACAGACTGTTGCCGGAGCCATGGATGCCTGTATTGCCCGTGCCCAAGAGATGGAAAAAGAAATTTAACTTGCGAAGAGACTAAGCTCATGAATGCCATGCAATTTCTTGTTGGGATCGTATTCGATCTATTTTTAATGGTGGTGCTGTTGCGCTTTTGGCTGCAGGCTGTGCGAGCGGATTTCTATAATCCGCTGAGTCAATTTGTGGTGAAGGCCACCAGTTTTGCAGTGAACCCATTACGTAAAATCATCCCCGGTTTTGGCGGTTTGGATATCGCTTCACTGGTGCTGGCATTCATTGTTGCCTTTGCCAAGGTCAGCGTGCTTCTGATGATGTTCCACGGCGGCTGGAGTGCCCCTACGGTGCTTATCTCCGGCGCTCTAACGGTAGTTAAAGAAGGTCTTAACTTACTGTTCTGGGTACTCATTATTCGTGCCATTTTGAGCTGGGTCAGCCAAGGTTACAATCCCATAGAAGCAATTTTCCATCAACTTACTGAACCCATGCTAAGACCGATACGCAAGGTGATCCCCCCCCTTGGTGGCTTGGATCTTTCTATCCTTGTCTTGATTATCGCCTTACAGTTCTTACAAATTTTGTTTATGGACTTTATCGGCTAACCTGAACTCGCAGCAAACCCCGGCTTTGCTGTTCTCTGGTACACTTAAGGGTAAAGAGTGCGTTGGTCGAGCTAAGGCCAACGCCTAACCACAGGAGTCATATTATGAAAACCCTGTTCACTGCATTGCTGTTATGCATACTCAGCATCTCCCCCAGCTATGGCGAGCAAGCCGAAGCTCAAGGGGGTCAATTTAAAAATTTGGGTCACTGGCAAGTACACTATATTGCCTTTCCCTCAACATCCGTTCCCGCAGAAGTTGCGCGTAACTATGACCTAGAGCGGGCTGGCGATAGAGCCCTGATCAATATTTCGGTATTACAAAATGACCAAGCCCAAGCCGTCGACATTCAAGGCAGCGCCAAAAACCTCATTGGCCAAACAGAACAGTTAACCTTTAAAGAAATTAAAGAAGGCGAGAGCATCTATTACATAGCCCAAATGCGCTTTGATAACGAAGAAGTTTATCGCTTTGAAATAACCTTAACGCAAGGAAATACAGTTGAAGTGCTGCGTTTCCATCAAAAGTTGTACGAACACTAAGAGAGAATACATGACCACTTGGGTGCTAGCCACAGGTAACAAAGGCAAAGTTGCTGAGCTCAGTGCGCTGTTAAGCGAGCTAAGTATTGAAATAAAACCACAAAGTGAGTTCCAGGTAAGCGATGTTGCAGAAACTGGCACTACCTTCGTTGAAAACGCCATTATTAAGGCTCGCCACGCCAGCGCCGAAACGGGTCTGCCTGCAATCGCCGATGACTCCGGATTGATTGTTGATGCCCTTGACGGTGCTCCCGGTGTGTATAGCGCTCGCTATGCTGGGGCAAATGCCAACGATGACGACAACATAGATAAATTACTCGCGGCCATGCAAGGTAAAAACCAACGCAGTGCCCGCTTTTGCTCTGTGTTGGTGCTGGTGCGCCACCAACACGACCCACTGCCATTAATCTGCCAGGCCTCTTGGGAAGGAGAAATTACCTCAGCGCGCAGCGGTGCCCAAGGTTTTGGCTATGACCCGGTATTCAAAGTAAACGGTTTGGAAAAAACCAGCGCCGAGCTAAGCAAGGAAGAAAAAAATCGTCTGAGCCATCGTGGACAAGCATTACGCCACTTACTCAGCGCGTTAAAAGGCTAAGCAGTGCAACACCTTCCACCTTTGAGCTTATATATTCACATCCCATGGTGTGTCCAAAAATGCCCTTATTGCGACTTTAATAGCCATGCGCAAAAAGGCCAACAAATCCCTGAGCAAGAATATGTCCAGCATCTGCTTGGCGACCTGCGCAATGACGCGCCGCTCGCCTGCGGACGCCCTATTCACAGTATTTTCATTGGCGGTGGTACGCCAAGCTTGCTCTCCGGTCAGGCTATGCAACAATTGCTTGACGGTGTAAGAGCGCTCATTCCTTTACAGGAAAATGCCGAAGTGACCTTGGAGGCAAACCCAGGCACAGTTGAGGCGGGGCGTTTCAGTGAGTATGTCCAAGCCGGCGTCAATCGCATCTCCATCGGGGTGCAATCAATGCAACAAGATAAGCTGAAAGCCTTGGGCCGTATTCATAGCCAAGAAGAAGCCATCAATGCGGCAAAACAAGCCCATGATGTTGGCCTTCGCAGCTTTAACCTCGACTTGATGCACGGCCTCCCCGGCCAGTCTATTGATGATGCATTGGCAGACTTAACACAAATCATCGCGCTGCAACCCCCGCATATTTCTTGGTATCAGCTTACTATTGAGCCTAACACGCAATTTTACTCCAAACCCCCGGCCCTGCCAGAGGACGACACCTTATGGCAAATCCAAGAAAGGGGGCAAGCACTGTTGGCCGAAGCGGGTTACCAGCAGTATGAAATTTCCGGCTATGCAAAGCCGGGACATCAGTGCCAACACAACTTAAATTATTGGCGATTCGGCGATTATTTAGGCATAGGCTGTGGCGCTCATGGCAAAATAACCAAGCCTGATGGGCAGATTGTGCGCACCGAGAAGGTCAAGCACCCGCGCGGCTATATGGATTTAACCAAGCCATATTTATATCGCGACTGGTCAGTCAGCGAACAAGAGCGGCCATTTGAGTTTATGATGAATCGCTTGCGGTTAATGGAGTCTTGCCCTATCGCTGAATTTGCCCAGCTGACCGGCTTGGCGTTATCGCATATTGAGCCGCAGCTGCAACGAGCGCAGCACCTAGGGTTAGTGGCATTAGATAATACCCAACTAACAGTCACAGCTCAGGGTCATCGTTACCTTAATGAGTTACTTGCGCTCTTTGTTGACGATTAAACTTCGGCTTATAGAGTAGCCACAAACACAGAAGGATAAGCACAATGAGGTGGGTGTTTTTGCTAATAACACTGTTGGCTGGTACGGCGCACAGCGCCACTAATGAGCCGGTCATTAAAGACTTTGGGCTCTTTTATCCGGTACCCGACAGTGACCCTATTGGCCAGGACGTGCGCTTTAAAATTGCCTTTGACGTGGCCTCCGGGGCACCGGTTGGTGAGCAAAATAACCACATCAACTCATTAGCCCGGTTTATAAACATGCATGTGGCCCATGGCGTGAATCCAAAAAATATCGCATTGGCACTGGTGGTTCATGGCGATGCGACCCAAGATGTACTCAAAAGCAGTGAATATAAAGCGCGATTTGCCGCTGATAATGCCAACGCTTCGTTAATTCGCCAACTGCTCGCAAATAATACCCAAGTGTATGTGTGCGGCCAATCGGCAAAGCACAACAACATCAATGCTAAGCAGTTGTTGCCTGGGGTCCGCATGGCCCTTTCTGCCATGACCGCCCATGCACAATTACAACAACAAGGGTATACACTGAATCCATTTTAGCGATATAGCAGCCAATAGCGCAGTCCTGCATTTAGCCTAACAACTGTGATACTGGGCGCTATGTGCAATATTAAAACAACAAGTGAAATAGGTATCTAACTATGCGTAAGCTCACTCTAATCGCGGCCACTGTCAGTGCCGCACTACTGGCTGGCTGCCAAGGCACCCCAGCAAATAACAGCACTGCTAACAGTGCGCCAGTACAGCAGCAAGTGGTGCAATCGGAAGTAGCAAAGGCCAATGCATTTTTCGAAGAAGTCTTTAACCGAAATGTGATGCGCAGCCCTGTGTATCAAACCTACATGGGCATTAAAAAAGACTATGACAAATGGGACGATGAAAGCGAAGCACGCGCTAAAGAGGATTTAGCGTTAGCGAAAAAAGATCTCGCCACGCTGGCGACCATAGATCGCGCTAAGCTCGATGCAAATACCCAGATCAGCTATGACCTAATGCAACAAAACCTAGAGCAAAGCATCGCTGATTACCAATGGCGCTACCATAACTACCCGGTTAACCAAATGTTTGGCACCCACTCTATGGTGGCAGCATTCCTTATCAACCAACACCAAATCAGCAGTGTTGAGGATGCCAAAGCCTATATTGCTCGTTTAAATGGGGTGCCTAAGCTATTTACACAGCTACAAACCAATTTACAAACTCGCGCAGACAAAGGCATCATTGCCCCGAAATTTGTATTCCCACACGTCATTGAAGCCAGCCAAAACATCATTAAAGGTGCCCCCTTCGGTGGTGATAAAGACTCTACCTTATTGGCCGACTTTAAACGCAAAGTCGACAAGCTAGATATCGACAATGGCGATAAGAGCGCCTTAATTGCCGAAGCCACCGAAGCGCTACAAGTCTCAGTCAAGCCAGCATATAACGGCTTAATCAGCTACCTACAGCAACTTGAAAAACGCGCCGATAACCGTGACGGTGCTTGGAAGTTTCCTGATGGCAAAGCCTTTTATAACACCATGCTGGAGCGCACCACCACCACCGATTTAAGTGCGGAACAAATCCACGCCATCGGCCTTGCGGAAGTACAGCGTATTCATGATGAAATGCGCGCCATCAAAGAAAAAGTGGGCTTCGAGGGCGATTTAAAAGCGTTCATGGAGTTTATGAAAACCGATGAGCAGTTCTATTACCCTGATACCGAAGCCGGTCGCGAAGCATACCTAAATGAAGCTATCCGTGTGATTGATGACATGAAGGGACGCCTCGATGAGCTGTTCTTAGTAAAACCTGAAGCCGGACTAAAAGTAAAACGTGTTGAAGCATTCCGCGAGAAGTCAGCGGGTAAAGCCTTCTATCAACAGCCAGCTCCCGATGGCTCACGCCCAGGTGTCTACTACGCTAACTTGTATGACATGGAAGCCATGCCCACCTATCAATTGGAAGCCTTGGCTTATCACGAGGGGATCCCAGGCCACCACATGCAAATCGCCATTGCCCAAGAGCTCGAAGGCGTGCCTAACTTCCGTAAATACGGGCGTTTTACCGCTTACACCGAAGGCTGGGGACTGTACTCAGAGCTGTTGCCAAAAGAAATGGGGCTGTATCAAGACCCTTACTCTGACTTTGGCCGTTTAGCGATGGAACTTTGGCGCGCATGCCGCTTGGTTGTAGATACCGGTATCCATGCTAAACGTTGGACGCGTCAACAGGGTATCGACTACTACGTCAATAACACCCCTAACGCGACATCGGACGCAGTGAAAATGGTTGAGCGTCATATCGTTATGCCATCACAAGCCACCGCTTATAAGATTGGTATGCTGAAAATCGTTGAGCTGCGCGAGCAAGCTAAAAAGGCGCTAGGTGATAAATTCGATATTCGTGAATACCACAATATCGTGCTTAAAAATGGCCCAGTACCATTGAACTTACTTGAAGAAATGGTTGCCGAATGGGTCGCTAGCAAGCAGGCATAAGGCCAGCAAAACAGCAGCCGTAACAAGCAAAAGGTTTGTTACGGCTTTTTTATGTTCGCACTAAAATCCGCTGTCTTAGGGCTAATCCACCAAGTAATACTCAATGGTGCTCACCACCTTTTTATATATATAAACTTTTATCATATAAATACTATATTTTAGAGAACGCTTCTATATGTATAACTGAATTGACATTTGAAATATAGGATGGTTCTATCACCGACCAATGATAAAATAGATTAATAACTAGAGCCCTCTTTAACCATTAAAATAAATTAATAATCAACAACTCGCTTTTAAATTGACTTCAATAAAAATTCAAGCTATATTTTTTTTGAGTATAAAAATCAAGGATGATAAATTATGAGCACAAGAAGCTACGCCACTAACATGGCGAAATCAGACCCGTTGGGATTCTATATCAAGCTGTTAGACTTGAAAGCATATGAGAAAGACCTCAGAAATCTAACTAATGTCTATTACATATTAACGGGTATAGTAGTCTATAGACAGTTAGATCATCTTTCTCGTCAGAAAGTTATGCGTGAAATTCAAAAAGTTCGCAAAATCAACCCTAGATTGCACGGAAAACTCTTCTCTCTACCACCCTTAATCGTTGCTGATAAGTACAAATTTAAATGGTCTTTAAGCGATACCGAGTTAAAACGCCATTACGAAAGCAGTACTGGGGTTTCTTCTGCACTTCGTTACCTAGGTATTGACTTGAGAACTTATGGAGCGTCTGTCGCTGCAATCGGGGCAGCTATACTAGAAGCATCAAAAAGTGGGCTCAAGGCAGGTGCAAAAGAGACCATAAAGTCTTCATCTAACTACAATTTAGCTAGTGAACTAGCCGAGGAAGTTGATGCCAAGCCTTCAACCGTAGTAAGAATTGGACACTTTGCAGCACTCGTCACAATACTTGCAAGTGGGGTTCGCACAATGGCTCTAGTAAACGAGGAAGAGGCTCTCAAGGAGATGTACTTAAGAGGAATGGTTGAACCATAATGATAGCCCAAGGAATTATTGCAGTATTTTTTTTAATATATTACTTTAAGGTAAAATGGAAGAGAAAAAACCTGCGCTGTAATTCACCTATGAAAACGCTTGCTCTCTATGCTATACACTGCGCAGCAGCCTTAGCAACAGGCGTAATTCTACTTTTAGATATCTACTTCAGCCTATCGCTCCTATCAGGTTTACTTATCCTGCTAATTGTATTCTTTTTAGAATTAATATGGCTGTTAGTTAGCTTTCGCTCAAGGAAGTGTCCATGATTACGATTACGTTTGCAATTTTGCTATCCTTTACAGCTTCTGAATATGAGCTAGCGGGAAAAACTTCGGCAGCGTTGATATTATGCTCTCAGCTAAACACTCAAGTAAAGCAAGAACAGATTTCTAAATACATAAAATTTGAGAGGGAATTAAATAACCTTTTCTCACTATCAGGCGAGAATGAGAAGCATTATATCGAAGGCCAAGTATTATTTATTGACTCATTTGCTCATATTGAAAAGTCGAAGCCTGTAGACGAACAGCTACTGTCTCCTGAGCGATGTGATGACCATTTACAAGCAGCTAAAAAGCTAATCATTCGAGCAAAAGGCAACAACTGAATCTTACCTGTCTAGCTTTGAAATCTAGCTCTTTCAAAAAATAATATTTATCTGTTTTTACAATAAGCGTTCTCGTGTAGAACGCTTATATTTTTCCATAAAAGCGCCCCTTAGTTGGTCGCTCAGCCCTAACGACTAAAACCAATTCATAGGCCGCTAATCCACCAAGTAATACTCAATGGTGCTCACCACCCTGACCTTTTTTAAATGCGGCGAGTTGGAATCGCGGCTGCTAATGCTAAATTGACCTTGGCGCGCCGACTTAATTTTGCCCAGCGTTGATTGCGAATCATGGGCAAACTTGGTCGCCACTTCACGGGCATTATGAGTTGCCTGTTCAATCATCTGCGGTTTTAAGTCATTCAAGCTCGTGAATAAATACTCAATACGATTGCTGTAGCTATCGCCACTGACAGCAATTCCTTGTTTTGCCAGTTCGCTTATCTGACTGCTCGCATGACGAACTTTTTCGGGGTCTTGGCTGTACACCGACATATTCGCGGTAACTAGATACCTTAACCCCACTTGCTCTGGACCATATTGTTGAGCTTTCTTGTCTACCACCGCAACCTGGCCGAGGGATATTTCTTCATCACTGAAACCGTGCAGTTTTAAAAAGGCCACCACTGCCGCTTGCTTTTTCTCCACCGCCGCCATCACATCATCGAGTTTATCCCCCGCCTCGGTAAAGGCAATGGGCCAAATGGCGGTATCTGCAGGCACTTGCTGCTCAGCCAAACCTTTAACCGTGACCGTTCTGTCCATGGCTTTAAATTGCACTATGGCGCTGTGTAGCAAAAAGCCAATTGAGGCCAGCCCCAAAGCTAACAAAAATGCCGGTAATATATTGATGTGCGTTATACTTTTGTGCATTGGTGCTTTCCTTTTGCAGCAAGTGTGAGAGTATATTTCAGTGATCAGTGTACCAAAAAGAGTGAGCTATGAGCGTAAAACGCATTAGTCAGTTCTTCAACCCCCAATCGATTGCCGTTATTGGCGCCTCTAATAACCCCTCGCGCCCTGGTTACATCGTGATGCGTAACTTGCTACAAGGGGGCTTCAATGGCCCCATTATGCCAGTCACACCGAAATATGAAGCGGTACATGGGGTACTGGCCTATGCCGATATTGCCAGTCTGCCACAGACTCCTAGTCTCGCGGTGATTTGCACCAATAAGCAGACCATTGCGAGCTTACTTAGTGAATTAGCCGCTCGCCAATGCCGCAATGTTATTGTTATCGCCGCCGGGCTTAGCAGCGAGCAAAAGCACAGCCTCACGCAGCATTGTAAGGCGCTGGGAATGAATTTACTGGGCCCCAACTGCTTGGGGTTGATGATCCCCCATTTAGGCGTTAACGCCAGCTTTTCACACACGGTCACCCGCCCGGGGAAGCTCGCTTTTATCTCCCAGTCGGCAGCGGTGTGCTCAACCATTTTAGACTGGGCCGAACATAAAGATATTGGCTTTTCTTATTTTGTCTCTGTCGGGGATTGCCTCGATATCGATTTTGGCGAGCTGCTTGATTTTCTCGGTCGCGACGCGCGCACTAAAGCGGTATTACTTTACATTGATAACCTCAAAGACATTCGTGGCTTTATTTCTGCGGCCCGTGCTGCCGCTTTTAGTAAACCGGTGATTGTTATCAAAACCGGACGTACCGAGGCCGGCGCCCAAGCTGCTTTCGCTCACACCGGCGGCAACACTAGTTCAGATGCGGTATACGATGCCCTTATTCAGCGTGCCGGTATGCTCAGAGTTGCTGATTTACGCGAGCTATTTGCCGCCACACAAACCCTGGCGCTGCACCCTAAACTGCTCAAAGTCGAACCGCTGTGTATCCTTACCAATGGCGGCGGCCCGGCGGTGATGGCTGTGGACAGCCTGCTACAGAGCTCCGGTAAACTCTGTGAGCTCAGTGACCAAACCTTGGCGGCGCTCAATGCGGTGATCCCACAATCAGAGGCAGCCGCTAACCCGGTGGATATTTTCGGCGACTCCGACCCGGGACGCTATCAACAAGCCTTGAAAATATTGCTCGAAGCCAAAGAAGTGGAGAACTTATTAATTATTCACACTCCTTCTGCACTGGCGCCGAGTACCGAGTATGCAAAAATCATTGTCGATACCGTGGCCCAAGTCGATAGCCGTCGTCGTCCTTTTGTGATGACCAATTTTATGGGCGAAAATGCCGCTTATGAAGCGCGCAAGATATGCGCCCAAGGGGGCATTCCCACCTACCGCACACCAGAGGGCGCAGTAGGTGCATATATGCACTTAATTAACTATCGCCGTAACCAAAAGCACTTAACGCAAACCCCTGAGTCCATCGTTGATGAGTTAGCAATTAATGCCCAGGATACCCAAGGTGCTATTAATGCTCATTTAAGTCGCGGTGAAACCTACCTCAGCACCCACCAAGCGGCGCCCTTATTGGCCTATTATGGTATTGATACGGTGACTACCCATATCGCCACCACTCCCAGCGAAGCTGCTGAGGTGGCCAGCGAATGTGGCTTTCCGGTGGTGTTAAAGCTGATTAGCCCTGACATTGCTAGCAAATCTGAGGTCGGAGGCGTGCTGCTCAACCTCAATGATGCACATGAGGTAGAGCAAGCCGCGTTTGCTATCTTGCTGCGTATCAAGCAAACCTACCCACAGGCAAATATTCATGGCTTTTCCATCCAACCTATGGTGCCGCGCGCCGGTACTCATGAGCTGCGCATTGCCATTAAAACCGATCCCCAATTTGGGCCAGTGATCCTGCTAGGTGAAGCCGGGAGCGCCCTTGATTTTTCACAAGCGGCAGTCGCTCTGCCACCGTTAAACATGAATTTGGCCAAGTACCTGATTGCCAGCGCCCAAGATAAAGGCGTACTCAAGGAGCGGACGCTACCAGAAAAAGTGGATAAATATCGACTCTGTGCACTATTGACCCGGGTGTCACAGCTGATAATCGATCAACCGGATATTCATCACTTGGAGCTAAACCCACTGCTTGCCACCCAAGGCCAGTTTTTGGTGCTCGATGCTTGTATTGAAATCAGTCACTACCAACGCCTAGCGCATCGTAAGCGTTTGGCCATTCGCCCCTACCCTAAAGAATGGGAGCGCTCGGTGACACTCAAAGATGGCTCTCAAGCCTTACTGCGCCCTATCCGCCCCGAAGATGAGCAAGCACATCGTGAGTTTGATGAATCTTTGTCGAAAGAGGATCGTTATCGCCGTTTTTTTGGCGAAATGCCCCATTTTAGCCATGAACAATTAGCGAAAATGACTCAGATAGACTACGACAGAGAAATGGCGTTTATTGTCACCCGTAAACACCATGCTAAAGACTGCACCTTAGGTGTATCACGGGTACTTATGGACCCAGATAATGCCATAGCGGAATTTGCCATTGTCATTGGCTCGCAGTATCAAGGTTTGGGCCTAGGCCGGCTGCTCCTACAAGCGGCCATTGATTACTGTAAAGAGCAAGGGGTTACCAGCGTTCAAGGGACCACCTTGTGGGAGAACACCGGGATGATTGAGCTGGCTCGCAAACTCGGATTTACCGTGCGTCGCGACTTTGAAGAAGGCACGATAGAGATGATCTTGGCGCTGAATAATGAATGAGAAACGATGATAAGAATAAGAAACACCTTAGCACAAGTATTTGAATCACGAGGCCGCGTACGCCATTACGGCTACGCCTTTGACGCTATTTTAGTGGCACTGATCCTCGCCAATGTCATTGCTATTGTCATTGAGTCGGTGCCCAGTGTTGCTAAACAGCACATTGGCTTTTTCGCTTATTTTGAGCTTATATCGGTGAGCATTTTTACCCTTGAGTATTTAGCTCGGCTTTGGACCAGTGTTGATTTGGAGCGCTTTGAGAACAGCACTTTGAGTGATACGCAGCGGCGCCTGCGCTACCTTTGCTCGCCCATGGCGATTATCGATTTGTTGGCTATTCTGCCCTCTCTACTGGTGTTCTTTGTGTCCTTCGACTTGCGCTTTTTGCGGGTCTTACGACTGCTGCGTATCTTCAAACTCACACGCTACTCGCGGGCCATGCAGTTGCTGCTGCAAACCATTCGAGAAGAAAGTGGCTCTTTGTTTGCGGCCTTCTCTATTATGGCGGTGATTTTAATCGTCGCCGCCAGTGGCATTTACTTACTAGAGCATGATGTCCAACCCGATAAGTTTGGCTCTATTCCCAAGGCCATGTGGTGGGCATTGATCACCCTGACGACCGTAGGATATGGCGATGTCGTGCCGATCACCGGGTTAGGCAAGGTATTCGGTGGCATCATTACCATTTTAAGTATGGGGATGGTGGCCATTCCCACCGGTTTATTGGCATCAAGCTTTTCCGACCAACTGCGCCAACGTCGTGATAGATACAGCGAAACAGCCTACCAATTAATGGAAGATGGGGTGATTTGTAGAGACGACCGCGAGCAACTAGAGGCGCTCAGAGTCGAGCTGGGGCTGAGCAAGCAAGAGTGCGCGCAAATAGAGCAACAAGTGCGAGAAAAGCATCCTTTAAAGCGCTTTTGCCCACATTGTGGGCACCACCTAAATTAGCTACGCTTACTTAAGCAAACTAGCAATGCTGTCGCCCAAGGCTGGACGCTGCATGTGAAACCCTTGTATCGCAGCACAGCCGATGTCGCGCATCAGCTGTGCCTGGCGCTCAGTTTCCACGCCAACCGCAATCACGGTAAGCTCCAGGGCGTTAACCACCTTAAGAAAACGAGTGACTTTAGCTTGCACCGACATATCCATACAAATTTCAGCAACTAACTGCGGACCCAACTTCACTGCGCTGAGCGTATCCCCACACAGTTCAGGGACACAAAAGTCATCACCACGATTGACCTGCAGAGCTATTTTTACGCCCTCTTGTTGAAGCATTTGCAATGCTTGTTTGGCTTGCTCGTCTAACTGCAGCCAATCATTGACATGTATTTCCAACATCAGCTGCGCGAGGGGAAAGTTAAAACTGCGCAGCAGGTGAGTGATATCGCCGGTACACCCAGGCTGGCTAAACTCGCGCCCGGACAGGTTCATGTTTATAGTCAGCTCGTGACGTTGGCGCAACCAAAGCTGGCTCTCCAGTATCGCTCGCTCCAGGGTTTGTAAAAACAACTTAGACCATAGTTCGGGCTTGCGCACATGAACTAAAAATTCGTCAGGAGCAAGCAGTTGCTGCTGCTTTTGCCAGCGTAATAACACCTCAAAGCCGATAACTTGCTGACTCTGCGCTGCAAAAATAGCTTGATACTGATTGACGAACTCACATTGCTCGTAAGCAGATGCCACTGCTTTTTCGGTGTCTATACGCCGTTGCACATAAGCGTTCATTTCCGGCTTAAAGAACTGACAATGGCTCCCGGTTAGACGCTTCGCCTGATACATCGCCAAATCAGCACACTTTAATAACTCGTCACTGCGTTGCGCGTCTTGTGGAAAAAGCGCGATCCCAAGGCTAACCTCAACCAGCGGTTCCATGACCCGTTGTTTGAACGGCTGAGTTAATACATCGCGTACTTTTTTACACACAGTGACGATGTGTTCGACATCGTCCATATTCTCCAACAGCAAGGCAAATTCATCGCCACTCACACGCCCTAAGCTGTCTTGCGATCGCACCGTACGCTGTAGCCTATAAGCGAGGCTAAGTAACAGCTGATCACCACTTTCGAAGCCACGCGCACTGTTGATTTTATTAAGATTGGCGATATTAATCAGCACTAATGCACACTGGTTTTGTTGCCGCGCTGATTGCTCCAGCGCATGCTCCACTCGGTCCATAAAAAGAGCCCGATTAGGCAAGCCCGTTAAACTATCGTAATGGGCATGCTCACGCTTACTGGCGAGGGCATTTTTAGGCGCGCTGATATCGGTAAGGATAATGATATAGCTGGTGAGGTGGTGCTCAGCATCTGCCACCGCACTCATTTTCAATAGTACCGGTACCTGCTCACCGCTTTTAATAATGACAACTTCCTCACTCTGATAATGCTCACCCACATTGAGGTCATTCAAGATACGTAAGTAGTTAATACGGGTATTTTTACTCAACCCAAGAGTGAGGTGTCGACTTGAGCGTGTACTTGGCGAATAGTTAAAATGCTCCCGTAACGCTTGGTTAGTGGCTCGGATACGCAATTTATGATCAAGAATAATCACCCAATCACTGGTTTGCTCAAACGCCGCACCAAATAGCCGCGCATTTTCTTCAAATACCAACTCTCGGGTCATATTGGTATAGGTACCCGCAACTTGCATAGGCAAATCGTCTTGCCACGCCATGACTTTGCCAAAGTCCTTATACCAGCGCCATAAACCGTTGCTGTGACGCAGGCGATACACACAGTTGAAGTAACCCTTATCTGTAGACAAGAACTCTAACCACTCAATACGGAACTTTTGCCGCTCATCAGGATGAATAAGTGCCAGATAATCATCTAAGTGGCAGCTATCGTAGTCATAACCCAGTTCCTCGCGCAGACGCGGTTGGTATATTTGGCTACCCTCTTGCCGCCAATCCCATACCCCAGAGTGACTGCCGTCCAAGGCTAGTTTCAGCCGAGCTTCTGATTCTTTGCTCTCATTGTGGGCAGCAATAATCATGCGCTGAATCTGATTTCGGCGGTACAGCCACAAGCCCACCAGGGTCGCCCCCAGCAGTACATATAAAGTCAGGTAAAAAGGTGAGCTCCAAGGCGGATAATCGACCTTGATTTGCAGCTGCGCGGGATCAGTAAATTCGCCTGTGAATGGGTCCTGTGCCCACACCTTGAGAGTATGCAAACCTGGGTTAAGCTTTGAAAATACCACCCGGTTATTATCTTTGGTATGTGCTTTGGGACTGTCGCCAAGCTGATATTGAAAAATAATACGGTCTTGATAGTTATATATCATTGCCGCAAAAGACACCTCTAAGCCGATATCATCATGCTCTAGATGCACTTGCTCTAACGGGCTAAGTTGTTTATCTAACTCCCGATAGGCGAGCTGCGCGGAAGTAATATTGACGCGCTTAAGTAACGCTCGCTGCGGCTGGTTCTGCTGTGGGTAAAAAAGTGTTGCGCCTTTAACGGAACCATACACCACTCGACCATCATCAAAACGGCTAAAAGAGCCGCCATTAAACTCATTCGTGGCCAACCCTTCTTCGGTGGTATATTGCTGAAAGTGCTCGGTCAATGGATTAAAACGCCAAATACCTTTGTGGCTACTCATCCAAATCATGCCATGCTCATCCAGCACCAAATCATACATTAAGGTCCCCAGCCCTAGTTTCTGTAAATCGATGCGTTTAATCAGCTCGAATGTGCGCGCATCCAGCGCCACTAGTCCAAAGTTAGAAAACGATAGCCACAAAACATTTTGATGGTCGACGACATAGCTGTTGAGATTCACCGCCAAGTTTTCATGGGACTGAGGTACTTCGTAGAGCAGCTGTAATTTTTGCTGCTCGCTATCAAGGCGTAACAACTGCCCACCACTGTAAAATAAGGGTTGGTTCGGCTTATCAGGCAGTGGTTTGTTGAAGCCAAGCGCAAGGAAGGGGTCAAACTCATCAAGATCGCCGTGCAGTGGCGTGAGCACTTTCGTATCTAAGTCGAAATAGAAGAATCCTTGGTCTTGATTCACTCCATATACGCGGTTATCTGGGGTTTTGTATAGGCCATGTAACCAGCCTTGCAAATACTGTTGCTGCTCACTGTTGGTAGCAATAACACGATGTAGCTCAGTACTATCAATATCGAAATAGAATAAGCCTCGTGTAGTATTTAACAGTAACTGATCAGCAAAAGGAATAAGCCTGTAAATACTAAAGGCATTATCAAGCTGATCGCTCAAATAGTTTTTGTACAAAATTTGACTGCTATTGTGCTGTGTATCGACAATAGTAAGGCCATTGTGAGTACCCAAATAAAGGGTATTATCGACCACAGTGGATGCCCAAATATTATGGTGCGACAGGCCCTCGCCACGTAAATTCTGTGCTGTTAGATTATCAAATTGAAAATGCTTTTTCGGTAAAAAGAAGGCGCCATCACTTTTGGTTCCCACCCACAAATCCCCTTGTGGCGTTTCTTGTATGGCGATAATACTGGCGTCTGATAAACTGTACTCGCTGTCGATAAGTTGGCGACGTTTACGCAGAGCTCGGGTGGAAATATTAAATTCAAATAAGCCTTTATCAGTGGCCAACAGCACGGTGTCTTCGCCTAACACCTGCATTTGCCATATGTTCAAGTCAGCTATTAACATTTCGCTAGCAGGTGACTGTACATCAGCGGCGAGCGAACCATCGGCGTTAATATCAAGCTGATACAGACCTTTTACCGTGCCAACCAACAAATGTTCAGCGTCTATCACCGCGAAAGACTTCACATTATTACGGTGGATACCACTGATGCCTGCGGGAAGATGTGCCAAAGAACGGACTTTCTTAGTCTGTAAATCATAGATATAGGCACCCGAGCTAGTACCGATATAGACCTGCTCGCCGAATTTGAACATTTGCCTTACCAAAGAGCGCTCATGTTCACTTTCCAGCGTGAACAATGAGGTAACTTCGCCGGTCTCTATATTCAGGCTCGCCACATCCTCACCACGACCAAGCCAAAGCTCATTGGGGCCAATAGCCAACATAGTAAATACCGCTTTAGCGAACGTAACGTCGTCGTTCTGTGGCGGCCCCAGCACTTGCTCGGTGCGCCCGGTATCAGGGTCAAAACGATGTAACCCAGCGAGTAATGAGGCTATCCAAATATGACCTTGTTGGTCTTGATAGAGTGCGTCGATCATCGCCTCATCAAGCTCGCCATTGTCTCCGGCCACAGCAATGACCTGATAACCATCGTAGCGATTCAGACCGCTTTCGGTGCCCAACCACAAATAGCCGTATTTATCGATCAACATATTACTGACATAGCTTTGCGACAGCCCTTCATTCGGCGACAGTCGTTGTACTTTGGCACTCACTGCACACGCTAAGAAGCAGCAACACACTAGCAAAGCTCTAAGCATGATTTCCTCGATTCAGGCAATATGCCAAGATATCGCGTCCTTGGCGCTGATAGGCATTAAATCGCTGTTGTAATTCGTCGGGCAAGTCGGGTTCTGGCTGAAACCCTAAGCTGAGGTAAAAAGCGGCTAAATGGGCGTAAATAAAACTAAAAACGGGCTGCTTTTGGTGTTGGCACACAGTACTGATTAACTCTCGAGCAACCCCGTTTTGCCGCCACTGTGGGGCAATAAACACGCCAACGAGTAGCAAGTTTTCCGATAAGTGCAACAAGCGAGCTGCACCAATGATGCCACTATCGGCCCTGGCTACCCAAACCTGATCTGCCTTAGAGGCACGACCTCGAGCCCCATAAGCCTGATAAAACTTGTTAACTAATGGGGTGGCGATGTCAGCAAGGCGCTGCACATCAACGTCGCTCATCGCGATGCACTCATCAATGCCAAATAATGTTCAAACTGTTGCTTAAGATAGTTTTGCTCAGAGACAGGACGAATATTAATCGCCTCATAAACTTTGTCGCGGGCATTTTTACCACGCACTATTTGGTAAGCCCAAAATGAGGCCTCATAGTCTAGCTGAATACGGTACTTTTCTTCGCGAGGCAGTAGGCACAAATTGAAACTCATCGCAGTTACACTCAGGTTGGTGTTCATATCCTGACTATACTATACCAAATCCGACCTAGGGCAAAAGTAGATAGTTTGTTGCTTAGTTGCGACAAGTGCTAGAAAAACCTAACTAACTTCCCTAGAATGGTGGCGAAATTTAACGCGTATTTTACATGGGTAACGGAGTAAGCCCAATTGCAAAACAAGGAAGTGCCACGCATAAACTATGGTATAGCATGCTTAACTCAACCTTGTTACAACGCACCATCCTCTATGTTACTTCGCTATGGCTGCTGAGTGCATCTGTTAGCGCCTATGCATCGTCTAACATGACCTTTAACAAGCCTGTTGATACGCCACAAGCTCGCTATGTTATTGAACTTATGGATTTAGCCTATGATCAGCTTGGATATCAGCTTGAGTTGATAGAGTTTGACCAGCCACAAGCATTACGCGCTGCCGACGAAGGGACTTTAGACGGGCAATTAGGGCGCATTGCTGCAATTGAATCTCGTTACGCTAATTTGGTTCGTGTTGATTTTCCATTGTTTAAGTTTGAGTTGATCATGCTTACGCGCTGCGCCGAGTGCCAACTGAACGATCTTAACAGCGTGGTGCTGCGCAGCGGTTACCCAGTAGCCGAACAATACCTCGACAGCCAAAATTACCAAGGCCGGCGGCTCAGCCTAAAAAGCGTGTCGGCGCAATTAAACCTCTTAGCTCAACGACAAGTTGATGGCATTGCCATCTTAGACTTTCACCTCAAACAGGCTTTCGACAGCCATAGCAACCCCAGCTATCATCGCCAGCATCTTAATGATTACTACAGCTACCACTATGTGCATAAACGCCATGAGGCGTTGATCCCTGAGTTACTCGCGGTGTTAAACACCCTTAAACAAAATGGCGTTGTTGACTACCTAAAACAAAAGCACGGCTTATAAATCAAGCTCTCCTTGCCCCGCATTAGGTGTGTTGGTGTCGCCGTGTTGTTGCTTGCGCTGCATTGCTCGCTTATAGCGCTGATGACAAAGTAGGTTAACGTGACGTTTTTGCTCGTCACTGAGTTGGTTCCACATAAAGCGCTCATCGCGAGAACGAAAGCAGCCCAGGCAATAACCACGGTTATTGACCTGACATACCCCTTTGCAGGGGCTATCAATAGAAAAGATTTCCAGCTGCTGCATGTACGCTCTACCCAGTGTGATTAGGCCATGGTCCAATGCTGTTTGCAGCGCATAACGCCGAACGCATTGACTATCCTAGCCTTTATTACCCTTGGTGGGTATTAAAAACCAACCCTAGGTATAACGTTAATGCCAAAGGCTCTGAATTACCAGCCTAGGTATCCATTTCTTCCTTGCGCAGTACTGGGCGCGCATACAAGGCCGTAACGAGATCGCGCAGCTCTTCGGGGATAGCACGCATACGCTCATCAAACTCTTTCACATCCACGGACTCGGAATCAACTACCGCATCACCGTGCTTAGCGGCAATGTAATTGCCTGGGTGCAAATAAAAAGATTCAACAATCTGCTTATCGATGGTTTTTGCAAGATCCTCTGGGGTATCACAGCCACTTTGCACCGGTTGACCAAAAGCGAGGTGGACATGGCCTTTATTGGTCGTAAAGCCCTCCACTATACTGCTGATATCCTCACCGGCAGATTTTATATACTCGCCGTGGTGCTTTTTATGATAGAGCTCCTTCGCTTTGGATATCGCACACGGTTCATATTGATAAGAAATGGACACCGGCACAATTTTTAGCTCACGTACATACTCAGCAAACTCTTTCTTTTGCTTGCGCCCATTCAATTGCAGCATTTTTAATAACGCCGGATCGGTTTGATCAAAACCGTCTTTGGTACGCCCTTCGCGCTGGGCTATCCAAATACTGTGGCCATCCTGCAACGAGTCATAAATATAGGCTGAGAGCTGTGATAACGCTTTAAGCATTTCTTTGGGTGCTTTTGCCGAGCGTTTTACAATAAAACTTTTGTTTAAGCGCATCAGCTCAGTGATGTATGGGATCTGTAACAGATTATCTCCAATGGCGATACGCACGGTATTCATATCATGTTGGTGCAAGCCAAAATTCACCAACGCGGGATCAAGCACAATATCACGGTGATTGGAGATAAACAGATATGCTTGGTTTTTATCGAGCTTATCTAGCCCTGAATAGGTGACCTCTGAGGTGGTGTTGTGGATGATGCGCTCAAGATAATGCACAACTTCAAGCTGGACCTGGCGCACTGAGTTTACTTGGCCCCATTTACGTTTCAGGCTCGCACGCACCAGCGGGCGAGATAGAAAGCGCATACCGGCAAGCCAACCGGGCAAATTATGCTTCGCTATCAAATCAACAAAGTCATTATCTGCTACCAACCGGGCAACAGCATCTGCTACTTCGTCGTCATTATAGGGTCTTATGTCTGCATACTTATCCACGATTACACCTTATTACCACAGGCAAAAAAACGGCGCTTATTGTATCGCGCCATTTACGTATTCGCTAAGTTTATCAACTCTTACCAGTAAGGGATACAACCCTTTATGCATTATCATGGTGCTGCGCAGGTGCTTGCCAGGCGCGCAACTTCAGCCATACCAAGCGTAATAACAACAGCAGTAAAATCACGGCTAAACTTTGCGATAACCACGGTGCCATAAGCTCATGCTGATGCCCAACTAAAGGACTCACTGCAAAGTCGAACCGTGCCACCAGCCAATTCGTTAAATACCCAAATGCTAAGGCTACACCAATGACAGCACTGAGATAGGCAACAATCGCGCGCTTGCCTAACTCCTTACCAACAACACCGAGCGTGGCAATGTTAGTCGCAGGTCCTGCTAACATAAATACCAATACCGCGCCTGGCGATACTCCAGCAATGAGCAGTCCAGCAGCAACTGGCGTAGATGCCGTGGCACAAATGTACATTGGAATACTGATAAGCACCATCACCGTCATCGCCAATAATCCGCTGCCCCACTGGCTTAAGTAAGAAGCGGGCACATAAGTTTGCACTAACGCCGCGAAAAACAGACCAATCATTAACCACATGGCGGTATCGTTTAACAGTTTCGTAGTACTAAAGTGCACCGCTTGCTTAAACTTAGCCATGAAACTGGGCTCTTTTGTAGCTTTAGAACGGCTACTGCAGCATGAGGCCGGCGCTGTGTTATCAGCCTGTTGTACCTGCGTGGGAACTTGAGATACTGGCGCTTGTTGCTTATTGGTGCAACATGAAGTGCGCGGCTGTGGCGTTTTTTCGGCGCAGCAACTCAGCGACGATGGCTGTGTCGGGGTTGCCTCGGGCTTAGGCTCTTTACCTACTAGCACACCTGCGGTAATGGCACTGGTAATTGCGGCGATAGGACGAATAATAGCCATAAAAGGGCCCAATAAGACATAGGATACAGACACTGAGTCGACACCAGTTTCAGGCGTAGAGACTAAAAAGGACGTAGTCGCACTTTTCGAAGCGCCTGCCCGTCTGAGCCCAACGGCTGCTGGGATCACGCCACAAGAACACAACGGCATGGGCGCGCCAATAAAAGCCGCTTTCACAGTTGTCCAAAAGCCTTCTTTACCAAGGTGGCGTTGCAAAAAGTTAGCAGGAAGATATACATTGATGAGCCCAGCTAAAAACAGCCCCAGCATCAGCCAAGGTGCAGATAGCACAAACAGTTGCCAAAAATTAGTTAGTAAGTCCATCAATGTCCTCCAATGCGGTCAAAATTGAACAATGCTCTGCCGGTAATTCTGTGCCACAACACTGCTCGGCTAATTGTGAAAGAGAGGCATAAAAGCGTTGCAACTCAGCGATACGCTCTGCCA
Organism: Pseudoalteromonas sp. MM17-2; assembly: GCF_022347945.1. NCBI lineage: Bacteria > Pseudomonadati > Pseudomonadota > Gammaproteobacteria > Alteromonadales > Pseudoalteromonadaceae > Pseudoalteromonas > Pseudoalteromonas sp. MM17-2. The sequence continues at coordinate 94,626 of NZ_JAKRFV010000010.1, forward strand.
CAAGTGCCTTTTTCCGCAACGTGAGTTGCTTCACTTCATGACAGCTATGCTGCTGTTTCTCAAAGTTAATCTTCAATAACTCAGAGATTTCTTGCAAACTAAAGCCGACGTCTTTAGCGCGACGAATAAAGTTTAATTGCGCTAAATGGGCGTGCGTATAATCCCGGTATCCTGCTGCAGTGCGATTAGGCGACTGTAATAGCCCTTGCTGTTCGTAGTAACGAAGCGTATCGGGACTCATGTCCACCTTTTTTGCTAACTCTGAAATTCGCATTAGTTTTTCTCGCAGTTATTTAACTGTCACTGATTGTAGACCTTAGTGTTAACTCCAAGGTCAATATTTTTTTTGCGTCCGCCAAGTCACCATGAAAGACTAGTGCTAAACCACCGTATTTTAACGCCTACTTTGTCTAACTGGCCAAATGAAAGAAGAGAGTTATGAACATAGTACTACTTGATGCAAAAACTTTAGGTGACAATAGCTTAGCCCCACTGGAGCAACTCGGAGACTTCCATGCTTATGAGCTAACTGAGCCACAGTCCGTTGTTACTCGTTGCCAAGATGCCGAGGTTATTATTAGCAATAAAGTAGTGATTAATGCTGAACACATGCAATCGCTACCTAAGCTCAAATTGATTTGTGTTGCTGCCACCGGCACCAACAATATCGACTTACAAGGTGCAGCCGAGCAAGGCATCACAGTATGTAATGTTGCTGGCTACTCTACCGCCTCAGTGGTGCAGCACACCTTCGCCCTACTCAACGCCTTATTAGGTAATATTCATCGCTACATTAATGACTGCCATCAAGGTGCTTGGCAACAAAGTGATATGTTTTGCCGCTTGGATTATGCCATTGAGGAGCTTGCCGATAAAACCCTTGCTATCATCGGCTATGGTGAGTTAGGTCAGGCGGTGGCGCGCGTTGCAGAAGCCTTCGCTATGAAGGTCATTGTTGCGGAGCGTAAGGGACAGCCAGTACGAGAAGGACGGGTTAGCTTTGAACAGGCACTGCAAAACGCTGATGTGGTCTCTATTCATAGTCCTTTAACGCCACAAACTCAGCAACTATTTAACGCCGACGCATTCGCTTTAATGAAACCAAGTGCAGTGCTCATCAATACAGCACGTGGCCCTATTATTGATGAACAAGCGCTCGTTGCGGCCCTAGAGCAAGGCGATATAGCCGGTGCGGCGTTAGATGTGCTCACACGTGAGCCTGCCACCACAGATAACCCATTAATTGCATATCAAGGCCATAACTTATTGCTCACGCCACACATTGCTTGGGCCTCTCGCCAAGCCCGCGACCGCCTCATTGAACAATTGGCGAAGAATATTATTGGGTTTGCCAATGGTGAAATCCGCAATCAGGTTAGTTAGATTCACTAAACTATGGGTTTCTAGGCCTAAGAGACAACTTAATCATTTCATAACCTAATGATAATAAAGACAAATAAATATTGGCATTAAATTTGTTATCTTACCTAGGTGTTAACAATACTTAATAACGGATATAACAATGAAAAAAACACTTATTGCCGCTTTAGTCGCCCTTCCTTTATTGGGAGGCTGTGTTGTTTCAGTGAATGATGGCGATGCTGATGCTCGTTGGGCTGGCAGTGATTGGCAGCAGCAACAAAAAGATAACCGCACATACATTGCTGACTTGCAGCTAGGTACGGGGTTTGCGCAAGTGAAAAACTCTTTGGGAACGCCAGATTTCAGTGAATCTTTCCGTCATCAACAAGACAACTACCAAGTGTTGTTTTACGCCACGCAAAGTAAAAAGTCGGATGGCAAAATCTCAAAGGACGAATGCACCCCTTTGGTGTTTGCTGATGGCGCCTTAGTCAGTGTAGGTGACAGCGCCTACCAAGCGCTTATCAATAAGCTGTAAACGTTCAGCCACCCACAGGGGTGGCTTTTTTTATGCGAAAAATACAATGGTGTTACGCCCTTGTTGCTTGGCTTTATAAAGCCCCCTGTCAGCGCGCTCAATAAGCTGTGATTCCGATTGCGCGTCCCCAAAACCAGGATAGGTGGACACCCCTATACTGAGAGTGACGTGGTCAGCAACAGGCGAGTCTATATGCGCCACGTTAAGCTCTTCTATAACGCGTTTTAGCTTTTGTGCCAACGCCATGGCTGTCCCCTCTTCACTCCCTGGCAGCACAGCAGCAAATTCTTCTCCGCCATAGCGAGCGACGAAGTCACTACCACGTTGACAATTGGCCACCAAGGTTGAAGCCACTTTCTTCAAACACTCATCACCGCGTTGGTGGCCATAGTGATCGTTGTAGCGTTTAAAAAAGTCAATATCAATGAGCACCACAGATAACGGCAACCCAGCGCGGACACTACGCCGCCACTCCCGCGAGAGCTGTTCATCAAAATAGCGGCGATTGGGGATTTCGGTTAAGCCATCGATACTGACCAGCATCTCTAACAGGTCGTTCTTTTGCTTGATAGTCAGCTGGTTTTTAACTCGCGCGCGCACTATGGCACTACCAAAGGGTTTGGTTATGTAGTCCATGGCACCGAGCTCAAGGCCTTTAGCTTCATCGACGAGTGAATCATTGGCGGAAATGATAATGACTGGAATAGGCTGGGTGCGCTCATCATGCTTAAGTTTACGCAGCGCCTCGTAGCCGTCCATACCGGGCATGACTATGTCCAGCAAGATCAGGTCAACACTGTTAGTCGCTAGCCACTCAAACATGGCCTCAGCACTTTCTACACAAATTACGTCGTGCTTGGGGCTCAGTGTTTTTTCCAAAATCACCCGATTTAACTCGTCATCATCGACAACAAGAATGCGCGCTGGCCTCATTTAATTGTCCCATCTGTCTAAACCGCTCACAAAACCAATGATAAAGTATGATTTTAATCACGTATAACCCGCTATTTAACGTATTTACCCAGTTTAGACATAAATACCTAACAATTCACTGAATATATGGCAGAAATTAGCCACATACACAGTGAGTCAGCTTGTATGCTTAGAGGTTTTCTTCAGCAAATGAAGCAAGGCGACTGCGCACCACACCGTTTAGGTTTACGGTGGCACTGCCCTCGAAATGCTTAAAACGCTCAACGATATAGGTCAAACCCGATGTCACTGGGGTCAGATAGTTACTGTCTATTTGCGCCAGATTCCCCGAACAAATCAATTTAGTGCCCGCCCCGCAGCGCGTGATGATCGTTTTCAACTGTGAGGCTGTTAAATTCTGACTCTCATCAAGCAATACCACAGCATTTTGGATACTACGCCCACGCATGAAGTTCACCGATTTAAACTGAATATTGGCTTTTTCCATAATATAGTTGCGACTGGAAATCGGGTTCTCATCGCCTTTGTGCAACACCTCCAAAGAATCGGTGATCGCTGCCAGCCAAGGCGCCATTTTTTCTTCCTCAGTGCCCGGCAAAAAACCTATAGACTCCGCTATTTCAGGGGTATTGCGGGTCACAATTAGTTTGTCGTATATGCCTTTTTCGATGATCATTTCAAGGGCGGCCGCTAAGGCTAAAATAGTTTTGCCGCACCCTGCCGGGCCAGTGAGTAACACCAGTTCGATATCTGGGTCGAGCAAGGCGTCCATGGCCATGCCTTGGTAAATATTTTTTGGTTTAACGCCCCAGGCGCTGCGCGCCAATAGCCGTTCGACTCCTAGGTCTTTTAGGGTTATATGTGCTTCATCATAGCCAACTACGCGAGCCGCGAAATGGCCACTGTCATCAAGCAAATATTCATTGGCAAATACATCAGGTACCAACTCTCTGGCAACGTGATGAAGCGCATCGCGCCCTTGCTGCTCGGTTTCACACTCTCCGACATGCTGCCAGAAATCACCCTCTATTTTTTTATACCCTGAGGTCAGTAACGTAATGTCATCAATCAGTTGGTCTGTACGGTAATCTTCAACATAATGCAGACCCGCACCTTTGGCTTTAAGGCGCATGTTGATATCTTTGGTCACTAGCACCACTTTGGCGTCGCTGTACTGTTTTTGCAGATACACCGCGCAGTTAATGATGCGGTGATCGTTTTCATCACCAGGCAGCCCAGAGATGCTATCTGCAAATAAGTGATCATTAACAATAATGAGCTTACCCCGAGGCACTTCTGGTGCACGTTTATTACTGGGCAATAACACCCCCTGCAACATTTGCTCTGGGGTGGCATCGCGCAATACTTCATCGAGTGCACGAATAGCCACTCGTGCATCGCGACTCACATCACGTTTGCGGTCTTTTATGTGGTCGAGCTCTTCGAGGACAGTCATTGGCACAATTACATCGTGTTCTTGGAAAGAGAGGAAAGCAAGGGGTTCGTGGAGTAATACGTTGGTGTCGAGCACATACATTTTACTACTGGTAGCGTGGCGGTCTTGGTCCATAGCGCGTTCCTATTTGTCTTTTATTGTATGTATGCCGCCGCAGCTCAATAAACAGCCTGAATCAGTAGCGGCATACTTCAAGTTTAGTCTATGGATTACAAAAGACGCTTTTATGACAGTAAAAAAGACGGTGAAAATCACACTTTTTTGTTTGCAAAAATGCCCTTCTTTTGCTGCTGTATATAAAACACACAAGCGTAGAAACTTTTCTGCGTTTTGTGGTGATAATCAATCAAGAGCACGCTAATATAGCCGCCTTTTTTTGCTTGGGCCAACGCGCTCAAGCCTAGGTAAATCAAAGTCGAGTCGAGCAAGTAATGAATTTTTCCTTAGGTCAACGTTGGATCAGTGATACCGAGTCCGATTTAGGATTAGGTACCGTAGTTGCATTGGAAGGACGCCAAGTCAGCATTCTTTTTCCTGCAAGCGGGGAAAACCGGGTCTATGCACAAAGTGAAGCCCCCGTTACCCGTGTAAAGTTCAATCCTGGCGATACTATTCGCAGTGCTGATGAATGGGAACTTGAGGTCAGCGAAGTAACACAAAGCGATGGCTTATATACCTACGTAGGCAAACGTCTTGATAATGACGAACCGGTGGAACTCAAAGAAACTTTTCTTGATCATTTTATTAAGTTTAATAAGCCTCAAGACAGGCTTTTTGCTGGTCAAGTAGACCGCTTCGATCGTTACACGCTGCGCTACAACACGTGGCAACATCGCTACCAGCGCGCGCAGTCACCACTAAAAGGGTTAATTGGGCAACGCGCTAGCCTGATTGAGCACCAATTGCATATTGCCCGTGAGGTGGGACAACGTTTTGCCCCGCGCGTGTTACTCAGCGATGAAGTGGGTCTAGGTAAAACCATTGAAGCCGGTATGATTTTGCACCAACAGTTGCTTACCGGCCGCGCTGCGCGCGTGCTCATAGTCGTGCCCGAGAATTTACAACATCAATGGCTAGTAGAAATGCTGCGCCGCTTTAACTTACAGTTTGCCATTTTTGATGAAGAGCGCTGCGCCGAAGCCTATGCCGACAGCCCGAATGTGTTTGAGACCGAACAGTTGGTGCTCACTAGCTTAGAATTCCTAACCAAGAAAAAACGCTGGTTTGAACAAGCAACCTTGGCGGATTGGGACCTTATGGTGGTTGATGAAGCGCATCACCTAAGCTGGTCGGTGGATAAACCCAGCACCGAGTATCAGCGCATTGAAGAGCTTAGTCGCGATATTGCCGGTCTTATTTTGCTTACCGCCACCCCAGATCAGCTTGGCCACCAAAGTCACTTTGCCCGTTTGAAACTGCTCGACCCTGACAGGTTCTATGACTACGACGCCTTTGTTGCCCAAGAATCACATTATCAAGACATTGCCGACGCAGCCAATAGCGTACTCCAAGAACAAGATCTGAGCACTGACCAACAGCAAGTACTTACCAACCTGCTAGGTAGCGAAGCGCAAGCACTACTTGCCGGTATTGCTAAGGGCGATGAGCAAGCGAAAGCCAGCATGTTAGAGCAGCTTCTGGACCGTCATGGCACAGGGCGCATTTTATTCCGTAACAGCCGCAGTGGCATAAGCGGCTACCCCGAGCGTATTTTGCACACCTACCCAATGGCAATGCCGTCGCAATACCAAACCGCGATGAACGTAATGGGCAGTTTAGGCAGCTCAGGGCCGGCTGAGCTCAACGCCATGCGCGCGCTGTTCCCAGAGAAAATGTTCCAAGAATTCGAGGGTCAAGACAGCAGCTGGACACAGTTCGACCCTCGGGTACAGTGGCTTATCGACACCCTTAACGCCAATAAGCCGCAAAAGATGTTGGTGATTTGTGCTAAAGCCGAAACCGCGTTAAGCCTTGAGCAAGCACTGCGTGAACGCGAGGGGATCAAGGCCGCACTGTTCCATGAAGGCATGAGCATTATTGAACGTGACCGCGCCGCCGCATTCTTTGCCGACATTGAAGACAGTGCTCAGGTCCTTATTTGTTCTGAGATTGGCTCTGAGGGGCGCAACTTCCAGTTCGCTCACCACCTCGTGCTGTTCGACTTGCCGCTCAACCCAGACCTTCTAGAGCAGCGCATTGGCCGCTTAGATCGTATCGGCCAAAGCGAAGACATTAAAATTCACGTGCCTTATTTTCAACACACTGCGCAAGACACCCTGCTGCAGTGGTATCACCATGGCCTGAATGCCTTTGAACACACTGCCAGCACTGGGCATATTCTCAATCAAGAGTTTGGCGATGAGCTCATTGCGTTACTGGCTGATGGCAGCTACCAAGATGAACCGCTGCAAGCACTGATACAGCGCGTTCATGCGCGTTATCTAGCGCTTAAAGCGCAAATGGAATCAGGACGTGACCGGTTATTAGAGCTGCACTCCAGCGGCCAAGGTCAGTCTGAGCACCTAGTGCAGGATATCAATGCCTTAGACCATAGTTTTGAGCTGCCCAGCTACATGATCAATGTGTTTGATATTTGGGGTGTAAACCAAGAAGACAAAGGCGAAAATAGCATTATCCTCAAACCCACTGAGCACATGCTTGGTGCCACCTTCCCCTGCTTAAAAGAAGAAGGCATCAGTGTCACTTTTGATAGAGACACGGCGCTTGCGCAAGAAGATTTGCACTTTATCAGTTGGGATCACCCCATGGTCGAAGGGGCGATGGAGATGATCTGTGATGACGATTTTGGCACCGCTTCGGTGGCGCTGTTTAAAAACAAAAAACTGCCGGCCGGCACCTTCTTTGTTGAATTGGTCTACATCGCCGAAGCCATGGCTCCGAAATCATTACAATTAGGCCGCTATTTACCGCCGACCCCCATACGACTACTACTGGATAAGGGCGGTAACGACCTCAGCGCCAATGTTGCCTTTGATACCTTTAATCAGCAATTAAATGCCGTTGGCAGACAAACGGCTTCGAAACTCGTGAACGCATTACAAAGTGCCATTCACCCGCTGATTGAGCAAGGTAATGAGCAGGCGCAGGTGCACATGGAGCAGCTACGTGAACAGGCCAAACAGAGCATGCATCAGGCTCTGGATACAGAGCTGACTCGCCTGCAAAACCTGAAAGAAATCAATCCGAATATTCGTGACGAGGAGCTCAGTTATTATCGTGATAACAAGCAGCAAATGGATGATTACATCGACAAAGCCAAGGTTAAACTCGATGCCATTCGCTTAATCGTTGTCAGCCACTAAGCATTTCTTTAAAATGGCCGGCCTTATCTAACGGGGCTGGCCATGCTGTTACACTATAATCCACCGCGCACTCCTTATCTGCGCATTCTTTACCAAGATGATGACTTACTAGTACTGGATAAACCCAGTGGTTTACTCAGCGTTCCCGGTAAAGACCCCAAGCATGCTGATTGTGTGATCCGTCGGGCTAACCTTGTTTTTCCTAGCGCCAAAATTGTGCACCGACTGGATATGGCTACCTCCGGAGTTATTTGTCTGGCATTAAATAAAGCCGCACACCGCCACCTAAGTATGCAATTCCAAGAGCGGCAAACGGCCAAGCGTTACCTTGCTCGGGTTGAGGGTCACCTAAAAGAGCAAAGTGGTAGCGTCGATTTGCCCCTTATTTGCGACTGGCCGAACCGGCCAAAGCAAATGGTCGATCATGACCGAGGGAAACCCTCACTCACTCATTATCAGGTGCTTGATTATGAGCAGGATGCCACTCGCGTTGAGCTCACCCCGATCACCGGGCGCAGTCACCAGTTACGCGTACATATGCTTAGCCTAGGACATGTGATCCTCGGCGATAGACTTTACGCCCACGAACGCGCCAAAGCGCGAGCAGATAGGCTACAACTACACGCCACTTGGCTACAACTACGCCATCCTAGTAACGAAGAGATGATGGAGTTTACCGCTTCGTGCCCGTTCTAAACTTTTTATGGCGTTGGCCGATAGCTATGTAGATATAAAATAATAGAGGGTGTTTAACGTCTGTGCTGCGATTGATACTGATATTTATAGGGTTGCTCGTGCAATGGCCAACCAATGCCAGCCCGACCCTCGATAGGCATTACTTAGCTAGCCTCGATGAGACACAAACGCTGCTCGCCAAAGGGGAAGAGTTTCATGTGGTGTTTCGCCCACATATGGCGTCAGAGCATCGCGGTGTAGTGCTTATGATCCCAAGCATCGACGACCCCTATGGTAATCAACGTGGTTTTATTTTTTTACGGGCACTGCTCAGTGAGCGTGGCTACAGCAGCTACCTCTTAGTTAACCGCCCAGCAACACGTGACGATGAGCAACAGAGCGAAGCTGCCCAGCAAGACGCTAACGAAGAACAGCAACAAGAGCAAACGCAGCAATCTCAGGAGCCGCCTCCACAACCTGCTGATGAAACCGAGCAGCCGCAACCCAGTTATGTCCCAGGCTATCAACAAGCCATCTCCTCTGAGCTGTTGGATAAAGAACAACAGCGCTTAAGCGCACAACTAGTTAGTCTACTAGAGCGGGCACAAGAGCAAGGCAAAGCGGTTAGTGTGTTCGCTGCTGGGCGTAGCGCCGGCTTACTCAGTGAGTACTTTGTCGATAATCTACAGGTGGATATTAACGCGTTTATTGCTGTGGGCGCCTACTTGCCAGTCCCTGCTCGCCACCATCACATTAGCGCCAATTTATCAGTGATGCCCCCTGCAGTGCTCGACGTGTACACCCCTTTTGATCATAGCTGGGCCACACAGCAACGGCCACAGCGACAACTCTGGGCAGAGAAAAACAGAAAATTTGATTACCGCCAACGTACATTGTTCGCTGAGCTTAGTGAGCAGCAGCAAATACACCGCCTAGCAACGGAAATCGACGGTTTTCTGCGGCGCTTATTCTAAGCCTTTAGGTACTCATACGCCGCTTGGATATCCTGACTTTTCTTTTGTGCTAACTTCATCATATGCTCAGGAAGGCCCTGGGATACCAACTTATCTGGGTGGTGCTGCGCCATCAACTTGCGGTAGGCCTTTTTTACAGTGCGCGCATCCGCTCCCTCTTCCAAACCAAGAATATCCAACGCCTGACGACGATTCATACCGGCATCGCTGGTACTTGATGTGCGCCCTTGATGATGTTGTCGTTGCTGCTGTTGAAAGCGTTGTTGCTGTTGGCGAAAAGCAAATTCGGCTTGGTAGCGTTTGAGGATAAAGTTAAAATGGGTTTTACTGACACCCAGCCCTTTGGCGACCTGCTCCAACAGCGCTTTTTCTTGCTCAGCTAAGTGGCCATCACTGAAGGCCATCTGAATTTGGATTTCCAAAAATAACTGCAACATATCGAAGCGCCCGGCAAAATGCTCGCGGAACTCTCGCAGCGTCGCATTCATGGAGAAATCAGCCTCTTTACCCGCGCGAAATGCATGCTGAGCTTCGCGCTTGTCCTCACCACTTAAGCCCATTTCATCCATAAACTGTGTGGCTGCACGAATATGCATCTCGTTGACGCGACCGTTGGACTTCGCAATGTGCCCCATGACAGCAAAGCAACTAGAGAAAAATAAGGCTTGGCGCTGAGATACATCCTCGTGATTAAAAAAGCCACGAAAACCGCCAGCACGGTCAAAGTCCTGCTTTAAGCTTCTATCGAACATGTGCCCAACGAACAGCCCCAATAAGGCGCCAAGAAACTTACCAAACATAAAGCCAAAGCAGGCACCAAGAAGCTTGCCCCACATCACCAAAATACCTCTGAAAACCAATGTGCACCACATAGTGACGAAAAATCATCGAACTAACAAGCGAAAGCATGACCCAGTAGCGCAGCTAGTTATATACCCTAGCGCTTTTATCGCTAACAATTTTTAACCCTTATCCGCTGACATCGCTTTGTCAGCGGATGTAATTACGGAAAAATTGCTTTATTATGTCATGCTTATTTCCAGTGCACTTGGCAAGCAACATTAAGTTTAAGGGAAGTCGATGAATAAATTGTGGGGCATGGTTATTCTCGCCCTGTATGGTGCCAGCGCAGGCGCCGTTTTTGCGCGTACAGCAGAGCTTGCGGCCAATACCGCTTCGGCGCAAGAGCACACAGATACCGATAAAAAACAGTTATCACAAAATATTAAGGTAGCGCACTGCTTAGCTGCTTCACGCCCTGCGCCTTGGCAAGCCCCTAACTTACCCTTGGGTCTAGTAGAAATTGTTTCCGACGATGTTGAATTAATAGGCCAAGATAGTGCTCAGTTTGACGGCAACGTCAACATCAATACGCGCACCATGAGCTTACAAGCGCAGTCGGCACTGATTGACAAACAACAAGGCTTATTAAATGCGACTGGGCCGCTCACTTACCGAGACGGTGTTTCAAAAATCACCAGTCGCGGCTTAAATGCAAGCTTAAACGACTCTAATATCAGCCTTCTTGGTGCCGATTATCAGCTCACTCAACAGCAAGGCCGTGGTGGCGCTGAACAACTTCAAGTTAATGAGGACGCCTTAGAGCTGAGTAATGCCAGCTTCACGACCTGCCCGGTTGATAGCGAAACCTGGGCAATCAGCGCCGATAAAATCATTCTTTCGCAAAAAGAAGGTTGGGGCGAGACTTACGGTGCCACGCTGAAAATTTATGATACTCCGGTTTTGTATCTGCCCTATTTTACCTTTCCTATTGATGATAAACGCAAAACAGGATTTTTAGCACCACAGATTTCCAGCTCAAACCGATTTGGCGTGGAGACTATCACTCCTTACTACATCAACTTGGCTCCCAATTACGATCTCACATTGACGCCGCGCTATATGTCCAAAAAAGGCATTCAGCTGCAGTCAGAGTTTCGCTATTTAACCCCGAGCAGCCAAGGCTTGCTGGGGCTTGAATACTTAGATTCAGATAAAAGTGAGCGAGAGCTTGGAAACCGTTATTTATTCCACTGGCAGCAGCAGAGCTACTTTAGTGATGTCTGGCGTGCAGGCGTTGATATTACTAATGTGAGTGACGATAACTACCTCACGGATTTGAATTCTAATTACGCCAATAAGACCGACACTCACTTAGCCCGTACGGGGATTCTTACCCATTTGGGTGAGCGTTGGCGCACCGATATACAATTGCAAGATTATGAAGTCCTGGGCGACCACCTTGAGTCCTACACAACCTTGCCTCGCATCGGCTTTACACAGACAAATGCCTATAAATTGGGTTGGTTTGACGCTTCAGTAAGCGGCGAGTTGAGCCATTTCCGTAACAGCACGCGAACTATTGATGAAGCCACACGAGTGCACATAGAACCGCAACTGCGTTTTAGTGAAGAGCGTTATGCTTGGTCATTTCTCTCCGAGTTCAGTGTGCTGCACACTTATTATGACCAGCAAGGTAATCTTGAAGGGACGCAGTATGAGCAAACGGTAAACAGAACTCTACCGAAAGTTCGCCTATACAGCCAACTTAACTTCGAGCGCGACACCAGCTTACTCGTCGAAGATGGTATTCAAACCCTGGAACCACAAATTCAATATTTGTACACCCCCAACAAAGACCAAAATAACATTGGCCTGTTTGATACCACCAAGCTCCAAGACGACTTTTATGGCCTGTTCCGCGATCGTCGCTTTTCCGGTGTAGACCGCATCGCTGCGGCTAACCAAATTACCCTCGGGGCGACAACGCGTATCTTTGATAAACAAAATGAGGAATTATTTAACCTCAGTGTCGGGCAAATATTCTATCTCTCTGATTCTGCTAAACCCACAGAGCAAGACTTTGCCGGCGAAAACAATTACAACGCGTTATTCGCCGGTGAAGCCATGTGGCACTGGCACCGTCGTTGGTATCTCTCTGGCGGCATTCAGTACGACACCGATGGCAAGCAAATAATCCAATCCCATGTGACCCTAGATTATAAGGGCGACGATAATGAGTTGGTGCAGTTGAACCATCGCTATGCAAACGATGTCTCAGGGAATACAATTGAGCAAATAGGTATGTTTACCAGTGTCCCAATTGACGATAACTGGCAATTCGTGGCCAGCTACCACCGTGATATTGAAACCGGTCGTAGCATCGAAGTGTTCAGTGGTTTACAGTATGAGTCATGTTGTTGGGCAGTGCAGATCACTGGCCGCAGACAAATAGAAACGGACTTAAACCAAAGCATAAACCAAGAGCAAGCCATCTTCGACTCGGGGATCGGCATCAAATTTGTCCTTAAAGGACTTGGAGGCAAGAGCAGTTATGATGCACAAAAGTTACTTAGAGAAGGCATTTTTGGCTACCGTCGCCCCTATTTCCTTACCAATTAAAGCAATAAAAAGTATGAAATTCAGACGTTTTTTAGCAACAACTTTATTTGCCCTAGGGTTATCTCAGGGTGTACAAGCGCAAGAACAACTTATTGACCAAGTCGTAGGTATCGTTAACGAAGGGGTGATCCTTGAAAGTGAAGTGGATGCCATTGTTAACCGAGTAAAAGCACAAGCCAAAGAAAGTGGTCAAGATCTTCCCACTGACAGTGCTTTACGTGTGCAAGCTATTGAGCGACTCGTCAATCAAACCTTACTGATGCAAATGGCCGACCGTATGGGCTTAGAAATCTCCGATGGCCAGCTTGATCAAACTCTTGCAACCATGGCAAAAGACCAAGGCGGTACGATTGCCGACATGCGTCGCTCAGTGGAAGCATCCGGTGAAAGCTTCGCCCAATTCCGTGAAGATATTCGTAAAGAGATCACCACTCAGCAGGTATTGCGCGCTAACGTCGATCGCCGTATCTACATTAGCTTGCAAGAGATTGAAAACCTTTTGCAAATTATGGAGCAGCAAGGCGGCAACAGTGAGGAATATGATATTGGCCATATTCTTATCGATATTCCCAGCTCTGCAACGCCAGAGGAAATTGCCAGTGCGCAAGACCGTGCAGCTAAAGTTATTGATTTACTTGAAGAAGGCCGAGAGTTTAAACGTATCGCAATCGCCTCATCCAGTGGCTCGAAGGCGCTCGAAGGTGGACAGCTAGGGTGGATGAGCACCAATGAAATGCCTTCATTATTTGCCGAGGCAGTCAAAGGTAAGAAAAAAGACACGATTGTTGGCCCACTGCGCAGTGGCGCGGGCTTTCACATCATTAAAGTACAAGACGTGCGTGGCCGCCAAGTCGTGGAAACTGTCGAGATGCGCTCACGTCACATTCTTCTCAAGCCCTCAATTATATTGAGTGAAGAGAAAGCACGCTCAATGCTTGAAGGCTTTGTCAAAGACTTGCGTGCCGGTGATGCTGACTTTGCCGAATTGGCGAAAGAGTACTCTGAAGATCCGGGCTCAGCACTTAAGGGTGGTGAGTACGATTGGACCGACCCTACTACCTATGTGCCTGCGTTTCGCGATACGTTAATGTCGCTAGAAAAAGGCGAGATCAGTGAACCGTTCCGTTCCACTTTCGGCTGGCACATCGTGCAGCTGTTAGATAAACGCGTCGCCGATAAAACCGATTTAGCGAAGAAAAACCGTGCTCAGCAGCTGCTCTATAATCGTAAGTTCAAAGAAGAGAGCTTTGCGTTCCAGCAGGAGATCCGCGAGCAAGCGCACATTGAGATCTTCGCAGAGGATTAATGGTTATGACCTTACGTATCGCCATTACTCCGGGGGAGCCGGCTGGCATAGGCCCGGACTTATTGCTTGAATTAGCACAGCAGCAGTGGCCCGCACAGCTGGTCGCTATTGCTGATGCTAAGCTATTGCAACAACGAGCCAAAGCGCTGGGTCTGCCGCTACGGTTAACGCCTTTTGATGAGCAAGCTCCTGCCCAGCCCAGCGAAGCGGGTGAGTTGTATATCCATCAAGTCGATTTAGCAACGCCTGTGGTGGCTGGTGAACTTGATGAGAAAAATGGCGAATACGTGCTTGATACTCTGCGTATAGCCTGTGAGAAAAACATGGATGGCACGTTCGATGCCATCGTCACAGGCCCAGTTCACAAAGGTATCATTAATAAAGCGGGTATTTCTTTTAGCGGGCACACCGAATATTTTGCACAACAATCAAATACTCCGGATGTCGTGATGCTGTTAGCAACACAAGGACTGCGAGTTGCGTTAGTCACCACACACATCCCGCTGGCCTATGTTGCTAAAGCCATCACAGAAGATCGCTTGAAAAAGGTAATTGGTATTCTTGAGCACGATTTACGTACTAAATTCGCAATTGCCAAACCGCGCATTTTAGTCTGTGGTTTAAACCCACACGCTGGCGAAGGCGGGCACCTTGGCCGTGAAGAAATTGAAGTGATCACTCCGACCTTGGAAGCGCTAAATCAACAAGGTATGAACTTAGTGGGCCCCCTTCCTGCCGACACCCTTTTCCAAGATAAATACCTCAATGAGGCGGATGCAGTACTGGCGATGTATCACGATCAGGGGTTGCCTGTGTTAAAATATAAGGGTTTTGGAAATTCCGTAAATATCACCCTTGGCCTTCCTTTTATTCGCACTTCAGTCGATCACGGCACTGCCCTTGACTTAGCTGCGAGTGGCCAAGCAGACGCTGGCAGTTTTCGCGTTGCTTTAAATGAAGCAATCAAAATGGCGAGCAAAAAAGCTAAGAGACAATGACAGATAAATTACACCTAGGCCACTATGCTCGAAAGCGATTCGGGCAAAACTTTCTTCATGACGAAACCGTCATTGATAAAATAGTCACCGCTATCGACCCGCGTCCGGGCGATAACCTAGTCGAGATTGGTCCAGGTCTGGGCGCAATCACCGAACCGGTGTGCGAGTTGACCGACCACCTTAACGTGGTTGAGCTTGATAAAGACTTAGCCGAGCGCCTGATTCACCACCCTTTTATGGCGCCGAAGCTAACGGTACATCAAGGCGATGCGATGAAATTCGATTTTTCCTCGCTGCTACGCAACGACGCCAAATTAAAAATATTTGGTAATCTGCCTTACAATGTTTCAACACCACTGCTATTCCATCTATTCAACTTCGTTGATGAGGTAGAGCATATGCACTTTATGCTGCAAAAAGAGGTGGTTAATCGCATGGTCGCAGGTCCTGGTAGCAAAGCCTTTGGCCGTTTGAGCGTAATGACACAATATTACTGCCATGCCATTCCTGTTATTGAAGTGCCGCCTAATTGCTTTAAACCAGCACCTAAGGTGGATTCGGCCGTGGTGCGCTTAGTGCCGAAAGACAAAGCACAACGCAGCGCTAAAGATACTAAGTTACTTAATACCGTGTGTTTAGAAGCGTTTAATCAGCGCCGTAAGACACTGCGAAATAGCTTGAGCAATTTATTGGATGAATCGCAGCTAAAAGGCCTAGGTATCGATCCAAGTTTGCGAGCAGAAAGCCTGAGTTTACAACAATTTATTGAGATTGCGAATTGGTTATATGACAACAAGCAGTAGTACAGATTCAGCGATTAAAGTGAATGTCGAGACCTTCTACGTTGAAGGTCAATCGGAGCCAGAGCAAGACAAATACGTATTTGCTTATAACATCACGATAAAGAATCACAGCCTGAGTAGCGCCAAGCTCGTCAGTCGTTATTGGCTTATCACCGACGCCAATGGCAAAGAAGTCGAAGTAGAAGGTGAAGGCGTGGTTGGCGAGCAGCCAACCATCGGCCCGGGTGAAAGTTACAGTTATACCAGTGGCGCAGTGTTGGAAACTCCCGTGGGCACCATGCAAGGCTACTACGTGATGCGCAGCGAATTTGGCAATGAGTTCCAGGCGCCCATTGATGTTTTCCGCCTAAACTGCCCCAACATTTTACACTAAGCTCATGGCGTTATACGCAATAGGTGATCTGCAAGGCTGTTATCATGAATTTGATGCACTGTTGCGGCGTGTTGATTTCAACCCCAGCCAAGATCATCTCTATTGTGTTGGTGATATCGTTGCGCGCGGTCCCGACTCGCTGTCATGTCTGCGCCGACTTGTGCAATTGCAAGGCAGTGTGAGTGTCACCTTAGGTAATCACGATTTACACCTACTGGCTTGTGCAGCATTAAATAAAGAACCCAACCCAAAAGATAAACTCGCCCCTTTATTTGCCGCCGACGATTTTGATTCCCTACTCGCGTTTTTACGTAACCAACCCTTAGCTCTTTGGTTAGCGCCGCTAAACACTCTGGTATGCCATGCTGGTTTGTCTCCACATTGGTCACTTGCGCAAGCTCTTGAGCAAGCACAACAAGCGCAGCGCTGTTATCAAGGAAAAGACGCAGCTTATTATTTCGCGCACATGTATCAAAACAGGCCTGTAAAATGGTGCGATTCTCTCAGCGAAATGGAAAAGTTTGTCTATACTATCAATAGTTTCACCCGCATGCGCTTTGTGGAACCCAGCGGTGCTTTAAACCTAAAAGAAAAAGGTAAACCAGGGTGCGATGATCAGCTTGTACCTTGGTTTGCTCACAGCCATCGTCAGCATGATGATTTTGACATTGTATTTGGGCACTGGGCGGCACTAGAAGGTAAAACTGGGCGAGATAATGTACATGCTTTGGACACAGGATGTGTTTGGGGTGGCAGCATGACTCTGATGGACTTGCAGAGTAAGAAAAAAGTTGTAAAGCAATGCGAATTTTTATCGCAATAAGCTGATAAAAACGCAAAAAGTTGTTACATTTTAGCAATAGTTACCTTAATTTATCCTTAATCCTGCCGATAAGTTAAGATATTTTATGTAGTTAGGAACATCTATGAAGCTTACTGTGAGTCAACGTATCTGGGGTGGATTCATCTTTATCACCCTCCTCCTTTTGGTTATAGGTGGCAACTCTCTTGTTCGCATTGCGAATATTGATAGCTCGACGCAAAGTGTTAACCAACTTTCTTTACCTGCTTTAGATAAAAGCTCTGAGCTACAAGTTGAATTTGTGCTCATGAGTAAAGCAGCATTGGGCGCCTACAATAGCGAGGATGAAAAGTCCCTTGCTGAGCTAAAGCAAGCTTACAATAAAGAGCAAAAGCGCTTTGATAAGTCCATGGCGAACCTTATGGATGTGGTTGCTAATGAGCCAGAATTAAAACAGCTCGCGCAAACCGTAGAAAAAACTTACACCCAGTTTGAGGGCCAAGTCACTCAGCTGTTTAACAACAAAGCGAAAGCGCTGGCACTTCGCAATACACTGCGCAGCCAGTTTGACGATATCGACTTAAACGCAGAAGATGCCATTTCTGTGGTTCTTGATATTTCTGACTTAGACGGTCTAGAAGAAGACTCACCTCGTGCTTACCAGGCAGTTACGCAATTGGAAAACAACCTCACCGCGATTGCCACCACAGGCAACGACATTCTGTCTGTTAAGAATAAGCAAACGCTGGAAATTATTAAGAACGACCAACTGTTTTATATGGACGAGCTTGAACGCTCAATGGGGCTGATTGAAGAAGCTGTAAGCGCTAAAGATGCGTCGCTTTACAGTGATTTAAATACCTATGTGAGTACCATTAGCGATGCGGTTAAAGGCTCAAGTTCACTTGCCGCAAACAAGTTGGAATTACTTAACACCTTAGATAAAACCACGGTTAATCTTGAAAACTCAGAAGTAACCACTGAGCAGGCGATCAAAAACCTGACCACCTTAGTGAAGCAAGTGAATAACCTTGCCTTCAAGCAACAAGAAGGTGTACGTGCCGATGTCAGTGCCGCTAACCTGTGGACTTGGTTGGGCATGATCATAGCCACCATCATCGCAGTGATTGTTGCTTATTTCACCGTAAGCCGTATTACTAAACCATTGAGTGAGGTAAACAGCGTGCTTAATATTGTTGCCTCAGGAGATATGACGCAACGCTTAGACGACAGTGCACAAGATGAATTCGGTGAGCTAGCACGCAGTTGTAATACCCTAATTGACAGCTTGCGAGCCTTGATTCAAGGCATCATCTCGCGTTCAACACAACTTGCTGCAGCATCAGAGCAGACGTCGACCATCACCTCTGAGTCAAGCCACGCAATCCAATCGCAGCGCGCTCAGGTGGAGCAAGCCGCGACTGCCACAACCGAAATGAGTAGTACTTCTCAGGCAGTGAACGACAGTGCTCAACAAGCACTGAGCGAGATTAAGAATGCCGACAGCGAAGCTAGCCGTGTTAAAGGGATCTCTAACCAAAACAAAGAGACTATCGAACAGTTGGCTATTGAAGTTGATAACGCCTCACAGGTTATTAATCAGCTGCATCAAGACAGCGCATCAATTGGCGGTATCTTGGATGTTATTCGTGGCATTGCCGAGCAAACTAACCTCCTGGCATTGAATGCTGCAATCGAAGCCGCACGAGCAGGCGAACAAGGGCGAGGCTTTGCCGTTGTAGCTGACGAAGTACGCTCGTTGGCAAGTAAGACACAAGAGTCGACGCAAGAGATTCAAAACATGATTGAATCGCTACAAACCGGCGCTCAAGCTGCTGTAGAAGCGATGTCAAAAGGCCGTCAACAAGCCGAGTCCTGTGTTGAGCAAAGTGAACATGCGACCACTGCACTAGACTCAATCACTCACGCCGTTGCCACTGCACACGATGTCAGCGAGCAAATCTCATCGGCAGCGATGGAGCAACAGCAAGTGTCGCAAGAAATAAGTGAGCGCTTGGAGCAAATTGTTTCTATCGCTGAGCAGACAGCTCAAGGGGCCGACCAGACTTCAGAGTCAAGTACTGAAGTGGCCAAGCTCGCTGAAGAGTTGCGCCAGTCTGTAGACCGCTTTAAGGTTTAAACAGCCAAGTGCTGATGATGATAAGGGCCGCTTTAGCGGCCCTTTTTGTTGCTGCCTAATTATCCTCCCCTTCCTGGCTGTTCCCTTGCGTATAAATTTGCTACATTCACAAAGCTGCTAACAGAGGATAAAAATGATGAAAAACAAACTCGTTGCACTATTAATGATGTGCTCTATACCTTGCACAGTATTGGCACAAACCACGGTTATTCATAATATAAAAGGCTATACACCCACTCAAAAAGGCGAGCTTGAGACCTTTGCAACCTTAGTGATTAAAGATGGCCGAGTGATCAATCGCGGCAAAGCACAACTTAGTAAAAGCTACCCAGATGCAAAGCGCATCGACGGCCAAGGTAAGGTGCTACTTCCTGGCCTTATCGATGCACACGGTCATATCATTGGCTTAGGGCAAAACCTAATGCAGCTTGATTTACGCGGTGCAACCTCGGTTGCAGAGGTGGGCAAGCGTCTTCAAGCGTTCGCCGCACAGTCTGAACAGCCATGGATTATAGGTCGTGGCTGGAACCAGGAACTTTGGCCAGGAAAAACCTTCGCCAGTGCCGCTGATTTAGACAAGTTCGTAAGCGACCGACCCGTGGTATTAAGTCGCGTAGATGGTCATGCTATTTGGGTCAACTCCAAAGCCATGGAGTTAGCAGGTCTTGATAGTGAGGTAACAAGCCCGGCCGGAGGTGAAATAATACGCACTGCCGAAGGGAGTCCGAGCGGCGTATTTATAGATAAAGCAGAGCAGTTGATCACAGCACACATTCCCAAGCGCAGCGAGAAAGCTCTCGCCACAGCCTTAGATAAAGCCGGTCAACATTTATTAAGCTTAGGTATTACCAGCGCCCATGATGCCGGCATCGATTTTGATACGTGGCAACTGTATAAACAACGCGCCAAAAACAACAACCTTCCGCTGCGCATTTACGCTATGCTCGGGGCCACCGATGACAAGCTCGAGACCATGCTTAAAGCTGGTAAAGTCGATGATAATGAAGACATGTTGGCTATTCGCAGTGTGAAAGTGTACGCGGATGGCGCGCTAGGCTCTCGTGGCGCCGCCCTACTGCAAGACTATGCAGACAGAAAGGGGCATCGTGGCCTGATGCTTGAGGACCAACAACAGCTCGAGGATATTTTCAGTTTATGCTTTAAGCATGGTTTCTCCGCTCATACCCACGCTATAGGCGACAGAGCGAACCAAATAGTGCTTAACGCATACGAGAATGTCTTTAAACGCACAGGTGGTATTTTGCTACGTAACCGTATTGAGCATGCGCAAATTGTTGATACCGATGATATCCCGCGTTTTAAAGCACTTAAGATTATTCCTTCTATGCAGCCGGTTCATGCCACCTCTGATATGCATATGGCCGAGCAACGCTTAAGCGACTCACAACTAGCAGGCGCTTATGCGTGGCGTACATTTCTAGAGCAAGGCTCTCGTGTGGCAGCGGGTTCAGACTTTCCCGTGGAGCTTGCGAACCCTTTCCATGGTCTTTATAGCGCTATCACACGTCAAGACCATCAAGGCTTACCTGAGCAAGGTTGGCGTCCTAAAGAATTGCTCTCGCGCGAACAAGCCTTGCGAGCATTCACACTAGACGCTGCCTACAGCGCCTTCCAAGAGTTTAAGGTTGGCAGTTTAGAAAAAGGCAAGTGGGCAGATTTTATCCTTGTCGACACCGACATTATTCATGCCCCGGTGCAACAGGTATGGCAAACCAAGGTGTTAGAAACTTGGTTGGCAGGCCAGCGTCGCTACCAGCGTCAGCCTGCGCTTTGACGTTTAGCCTGTGCTAATTTGTACAAGTGATAGATGTTAACAACAGAGAGTAAGGCGTTGGTCAGTGCCACTGGCCACGCCACAATGGCGACCCCATAGGCAGTGAACGCGATACAGCCGGCGAGATTAAACCAACGCAGTTTCACGACATCGCTCATCGCCAGTGACGTGACTAATAAAGCAGAAGCGACATAGCCTAAATATTCCCAGGTCATTTGTTCTCTCCTCTGCTTTAAGTTAGCATAAACCTCGCTTGTTATAAGCCATTGTCGGCAACATCGCGAGAATAAGATAAAAAAGCCAATTCACACCACTGAGTAAAAACGAATAAGTAAACACGGGAATGATTAAACCTATGACGGACTCAGTCTCTGTGCGTAAATTGGCATAAAAAACGCTACATTTTCATCGTAGCGACATATTGGTGTAACAAAAAGGACAATTGTCCCAACGAGTTTTGACTATGTTTCAATATCATTTTTCTACCGACTTGGTAGAGCAGCTACTTCATTTCACTGGCAATCGCTACCAGCAGCAAAAAAAGGAAGTGCTATTACACCAAGATCAACCGCTTAAAAAGCTGGTACTGGTGCGCAGCGGTACCGTATCTTTTAGCTACGATGTGGGCAATGGGCGACGTTTGCTCTTAGGTCAGCTTGATTGCAACAACACCCTAATTGGGGAAATAGAAGCGCTTAACAATCAGCCTTGTATCTATACCGTAACCTGCTTTAGCGATGTAAGTTATAACCTTATCGAGCTCAAGCATTGGCGCCAAGTATTATTAGAGAACCCCCAACTAAGCTTGTACACAGCGCAAACTATAGCCGCGAAGTTTCAGGAAAACCAAAAGGTTAACCTTGATAAACTGTTACTGCCGCTAAGCTATAATATTGCCAAAGATTGCTTAATGCGGGCACAAAACAACAACCCGACCTTGTTACGCGCCTATCCCACTGTGAGCGCCGAGGCTGAGCGCTTTGCCACCACAGAGCGGGCTTATCGACGCGTGGTTACCGAGCTGGTTGATAAAGGGCTTATTGTGCGCAGTAAAGAAGGCTTACAAACAATAGATGTGTCAGCTTTAGAGGAGTTTGTAGAAAGCTTCACATAAGTGGGCTCAGAGCACCAGCCTGCCCCCACTTGGGTTGTAAAAAAGGGATAAAAAAAGCAGCTTACGCTGCTTTTTTTAATCGACTAATAAGTCTTTAATGTTGGCTAAATCCGATTTACCTTCAATCAATTCCTCGGGGGTTAACCCTGAAAGTTCATGAGGGAACACCAGCCACTCATCCGATTCATGGATGTAATAGTCAGGCTTCATAGGGACTTTGGTATTTTTCGGCTTATAGTATGGGCAAGCTACGCGAATATCTTTAGGCAGGTTCAGACGCATCAATTCTGCTAACTTTTCTTTTAATGCAAAAATACTGCGTCCTGAGTCGAAAACATCATCCACAATCAGGAGTGAATCACCTGCATTGGCATTTTCAATGATGTAATGCAAACCGTGTACTTTGATCTCTTTCGATTGCTTACCAATACCATAGTAAGAAGAGGTACGAACGGCGATATGATCGGTCTCTATCCCTTTATAATCATAAAACTCTTGTACAGCAATCCCAATAGGAGCACCACCGCGCCAAATACCAATAATAAAATCTGGACGGAAGCCGTCCTTATAGACTTGCGCAGCAACACGAAACGAATCTTCCAATAGTTGCTGTGCGGTAATATAAAGCTTATCTGACATAAGTTGCCCCTAGTTTGTGGTGGCTGAAGTTGAACACTGTGTCTTAGTGTGCCGCCACCAAACGATAACGTGTGGCGGCAAATTCTATCGCATTTTCAGAATAAATGCTCTAGTCTTGCACTGGCGATTGCTTTTTACTGGGTAAAACAAGATTGAGCACGATGCCAAATATGGCGCACAAGCTAACGCCTTGCAGGGCAAATTCATTACCACCTATTTGCATACCGCCAATACCCAACACCAAAATAAGTGCAATAATCACTAAGTTGCGTGGTTCACTCACATCCAAATCAGCCTTTAATAACGTTTTTAATCCAACCACAGCGATAGAGCCAAACAGCAAAATCATAATGCCCCCCATTACTGGGACCGGAATAGTTTGCAAACCCGCCCCCATTTTGCCTATAAACGCCAGCAAAATAGCGATAACTGCGGTCCACGTCATAACCTTGGGATTGAAGTTCTTGGTCAGCATCACTGCACCGGTGACCTCTGAATAAGTGGTATTGGGCGGTCCGCCAATACTGGCAGCAAGGCTCGTCGCGACGCCATCTCCCATCAGTGTGCGATGTAAGCCCGGTTTTTTTAGGTAGTCTTTACCGGTAACCTGACTAATAGCCATCATATCGCCAATATGTTCAATAGCAGGCGCAATGGCCACGGGGATCATAAACGCCACGGCCTGCCACTTAAATTCTGGCGCGCTGAATGCCGGCACTGCGAGCCATTGGGCATTGTTGATCACCGCAAAATCGACTACGCCAAAGGCCAACGACAAGCCGTAGCCAACAACAACCCCCGCTAAAATAGGCACTAAACGCCACACTCCTTTGCCAAACACAGCAAAAACCAGCGTTGCCACCAGAGCCGCCATGGATATCCACATTGCATGATCATAGGCCACTAATTGGGCGCTGCCATCACCACTTTTGCCCATGGCCATATTCACTGCCACAGGCGCCAGCGCCAAACCTATAACCATGATCACCGGGCCGACAACCACCGGTGGTAACACGCGGTGCAGCATGTCCGTACCTTTCAAGAGAACAAGTACGCTCAGTAACATGTAGGCGACACCTGCAGCCATTAACGCACCCATGGTAGCGGCACTGCCATACAATTGGTTACAGGCAATAATAGGTGCGATAAAAGCAAAGGACGAAGCTAAAAATACCGGAACTTGCCCGCGAGTAATAAGCTGAAATGCCAATGTGCCAGCCCCGGCAGTAAACAATGCGACGTTCGCATCAAGGCCAGTTAGTAAAGGAACTAGAACCAAAGCACCAAAGGCGACAAACAACATTTGCGCGCCGGTGAGGATGGCTTTAGGTGCAAATAAAGGCGTCATCAAACGGTACCAAAAATCTTGTCTCCGGCATCTCCAAGCCCTGGCACAATGTATCCTTTTTCATTGAGGTGGTTATCAACTGATGCAGTATAAATATCAATATCTGGGTGTGCTGCCAGTGTCTTTTCTATCCCCTCTGGGGCAGCGACTAACACGATCACTTTAATTTGTGTACAGCCTGCTTTTTTCAACATATCTAAGGTCGCAATCATTGAGCCACCGGTGGCCAACATCGGATCGATAACTAGGCTCAGGCGCTCATCAATATTGCCGACCAGCTTTTCGAAGTAAGGCACCGGCTCTAAAGTTTCTTCATTGCGCTCAAGGCCAACAACACTTACTTTCGCCGCAGGGATCAGGTGCATCACCCCCTCTAGCATCCCCAAACCAGCGCGCAAAATAGGCACTACGGTAATCTTTTTACCTTTGATGCTTTGCACTGACAATTCATTTCCTTGCCATCCATCAATAGTTTTATCTTCTAACTCTAAGTTTTGAGTTGCCTCATAAGTAAGTAATGTACCCACTTCCGATGCTAACTCACGAAAACTTTTGGTACTAATGCCGTGTTCGCGCATTAAACCTAGTTTATGTTGAACAAGAGGATGATTGATTACATGAACTGCCATATTGATTTCCTGAAATGTTGTCGTAACTGCTATTTTATCTCAGTATAGGAAGAGAACTGAATGGCTATCGCCAATTATAGGCAAAAAAAAACCATGGACTTGGCCATGGTTTCTTTTTTGTAGACGGTGCTTAAAGACCGGCACGGTCCTTAATGGCTGCGATCAGCGGTGAACCCGCGTGATTGCTTGTTGCCCAATTTAAATCGGCGCCATCTTCTAGTGAACTTTTCGGTAAGCTTTTAATGATGTACTCGCCGGTGTCAACTGCGTTGCTCGCAACTGCGTGACGGACTAGGTTGTTGCCATTACACTTTACAGCATCGCTGATATCACGAATCTTAAGGCGTGCTGAGCGCAGCGTCTTACGTAAACGGTTTTTATCATCTGCAGCAATATACTCACAGATACTAATAGCTAGGCGATCATTCGCACTTGCAGGAGTGGTATACAGCGCACTTCCAGCTAATACGGCAGTAGCGATAAGCGTTGACATTAATTTCATTTGTAGCACCCTTTAATACTTTTTTCTTACAAAGTAGACTAATAGTTTACCAACAAGCACTAATTTTATCAATCAACTCACACTTCTTTATTAAGTGTAACAAACTCGTAGTTATGTGGATTCGTCGCATCTTTACTATGGCTAACCCGCTCTACACAGCGCCACCGGCCAACTTGCTCATAATCAGGGAAACGAGTGTCGCCTTCTACTTGCAAATCAATAAAGGTCAGATATAAGGATGAGGCTAAGGGTAAAAACTGCTCATAGATATGCCCGCCACCGATGACCATTACCTCTTCAACATCCTCAACTTGCGCTAGCGCTTGTTGCACCGACGTAACCACTTCGGCTCCTTCAAAAGCATAGTCTGAGTTGCGGGTGATGACAATATTACGTCGTCCTGGAAGCGCTCGTCCAATAGATTCTAGCGTCTTACGACCCATAATAACGGGCTTACCTAAGGTCACTTGCTTAAAATGCTTTAAATCGGCTGGAAGATGCCATGGCATATCGTTGTCTTTGCCAATTATGCGGTCTTTGGCCATGGCCGCAATCATCGATATTTTCACTACAGATATCCTATATACAAAAGGGCGCAAGTGCGCCCTTCATAACAGTTGTTAACGTTCGTAAATGATCTCTACGTCGTAGTCGTCATCATCCCAATCGTCCCAATCATCGTCATCACTGTCTTTAGTGGCATGACGGTGGTAGGTGTCCCACTTAAACTCAACTTCTTCTTGTTCCTGCTCTTGCGCGAATTTTTCTTTCGGCATGGACTCAAGAAGTTGCATAATATCTTGGCATAACGCTTGGGTGTTCAAGCCGCTCGCCGCTGAGATTTTATAAATATCATGCTCGACACCCAGCTCATTAGCGATACGGTTACATACCTCATCTACTTCGCTTTCATCGAGTAAATCAATCTTATTAAAGACTAACCAGCGCGGCTTGTCAGCCAACTTAGGGCTGTATTGATGTAGCTCATTAATAATGGCAAACGCATTATCTAAAGGGTCTGAGCCGTCAACAGGCAACACATCGATGATGTGTAATAACACTCGGCAACGCTCTAAGTGTTTCAAAAAGCGAATCCCTAAACCGGCACCATCAGACGCCCCTTCGATAAGCCCTGGAATATCAGCAATAACAAATGACTGCCCAGAGGCCGGGCGTACTACACCGAGGTTGGGTATCAAGGTCGTAAATGGGTAATCGGCCACTTTCGGCTTGGCTGCGGAAACGCTGCGAATAAAGGTCGACTTGCCGGCATTAGGTAAACCTAACAAACCCACATCAGCAAGCAACATCAATTCAAGCTTGAGATTACGTACTTCGCCAGGTGTTCCCAGGGTCTTTTGACGTGGTGCACGGTTGGTGCTTGATTTAAAGCGCGTGTTACCAAGGCCATGAAATCCACCTTTTGCTACCAGTAGTTTCTGTCCATGCTTGGTCAAATCCCCTAACCCCTCTTGCGTATCAACATCGGTGACTCGCGTGCCGACGGGCACTTTCAAGGTAAGGTCTTCACCTTTTTTACCTGTACAATTTCGGCTTTGGCCATTGGTACCACGTTGGGCCCGATGAAAACGCTCGAATTGGTAATCAATTAAGGTGTTAAGGTTTTCGTCTGCTTCTAAGTAGACACTGCCACCATCACCGCCGTCGCCACCATCAGGGCCGCCGTCTGGGACATATTTTTCGCGTCGGAATGACACCACGCCGCTGCCGCCGTCGCCAGCTTCTGCACGGATTTCGACTTCATCAACAAATTTCATGATTTTTCACTTAGCGGATCTGCGATTGAATACCTGTATTATACAAGTTTATATGTATTGAAAACAAAAAACCCCGCAAAAGCGGGGTTTTTCTGTAAGCTGGGTTACTGATTATTCAGCAACGATGCTTACGTATTTGCGACCTAGGGGACCTTTTTGTTCGAATTGAACTTTACCATTTGATGTTGCAAATAGTGTGTGGTCTTTACCCATGCCTACGTTTGAACCCGCGTGGAAACGAGTACCACGTTGACGTACGATGATGTTACCCGCAAGAACTGATTCACCGCCAAAGCGCTTAACACCTAGACGTTTACTTTCTGAATCACGACCGTTACGAGTACTACCAGCTGCCTTCTTATGTGCCATCTTTCTGTACCTCTAAATTAAGCGCTAATGCCAGTGATTTTAACTTCAGTGAACCATTGACGATGGCCCATCTGCTTGCGAGAGTGCTTACGACGTCTAAACTTAACAATCTTCACTTTCTCGCCACGACCGTGAGAAACAACCTCAGCTGTTACTTTACCACCGTTCACGAACGGGGTACCGATCTCGATTTTCTCACCATCAGCAACTAAAAGTACTGTGTCAAATTCAACCGCTGCACCAGTTTCTACGTCTAGTTTCTCTAGACGAATTGTTTGACCTTCAGTCACACGGTGCTGTTTACCACCACTTTGGAAAACCGCGTACATAATTAACTCCGTCTGTGCGCCCTCAAATCGACGCAACTAAATATTCTTCAATAGGGCGCGAAGTCTACGCTAAAACGCCCGGCTTGACAAGCTGTTTTTTCAATAAAAACTTGAAAAAATGGCGTCGATGAGGACATGAAAAAAATTTTCCTTATTCTATCTGTTTTTAGCCCGTTGCCAAGCAGATTAAGCAGTTTTTAATCACTTTTTTTAGCTTTGGCTTATTTTTACTGCTAAAGCTTATAAAAATGATGCTTTGCTGGGAAAGTGTCGAGCAATGGCAAAAATTCATGTACAATTCATCGCGCATTTCCTTGAACAACCGACAGTGGGCACGGAGTTAAATGGATATAAAAGCTATCCAGACGCTTATCGCTGACGATATGAACAGCGTCAATCAGTTAATACATGCGCAGATGCAATCTGACGTCGCACTGGTTAACCAGCTTGGTTTATACATAGTAAATAGTGGTGGCAAACGCGTACGCCCCATGTTAGCGCTGCTCGCAGCCCGGGCCTTAGGTTACCAAGGCGATAAACATGTCACCCTAGCGACTATCGTTGAGTTTATCCATACGGCGACCTTATTACATGATGACGTGGTAGACGAATCTGACTTACGTCGCGGCGAACCTACCGCTAATGCCGAATTTGGTAACGCAGCCAGCGTACTTGTGGGGGATTTTATCTACACCCGCTCTTTTCAGCTCATGGTCGGGTTAGGGCAAATGCGGATCATGGATATCTTGGCCGATGCCACCAATGTTATCGCCGAGGGCGAGGTTTTACAGCTAATGAACTGTAACGACCCAGATACCACCGAACAAAGCTATATGCAGGTCATCTATTCGAAGACCGCTAAACTATTCGAAGCAGCCACTCAATTAGCAGCAGTGATCACCGAACAAGACGCACACGTTGAAGAGGCAATGCGCTTGTACGGTATGCACCTCGGTACCGCTTTCCAGCTCGTTGATGATGTGTTGGATTACAGCGCCGACGCCCACACGCTGGGCAAAAACATTGGTGATGACTTAGCTGAGGGTAAGCCCACGTTACCATTAATTTATGCTATGCAGCATGGCGAAGCGGCGCAGAAACAACAAATACGCGAAGCAATAGAGCAAGGGAATGGCTTAGATTACCTCGGTGATATCTTGGCGACATTAACACAAACAAAAGCGCTTGATTTCACTATGCAGCGCGCTCAACAAGAAGCCGACAAAGCCATTTCGGCATTGGATTTTTTGCCTGAAAGCGCAGAGAAAGAGGCGCTTGTTGCCTTAGCGAATATCGCAGTCAAACGCGACCATTAATAGGTGCAAGTGAAAACACACTATAAGTAGTGCTTTGATAAAACATTACTTTGACTAGTCCTGAAATAAGTTGACACTTATTTTGATTAAAACGCCTGATGTACTTCATCGGGCGTTTTGTATTTTAGAGCCAGGTGTGGGCGTCTC